>JAYYDI010000155.1:0-46524 GCA_036161055.1 Pseudomonadota bacterium | reverse complement strand
GAGACAAAGATAAATTTTCCTCAAAACCTAATATTTCTGAAATGGCATGCTAAGCAGCTTAACCGATCTCGGGAATCCAATCTGCACATTACTTATATCTTTGGGTTAGTCTCAATCTTTAAGGTAGATTGCTTCGTTTATATACACTAGCGTGCGTATTTTATCTTCCCATCTAATCCTTTTTGCAACCCAAGGCTAGGTCATAGAATTTCCGAGCGCCATATAAATTCTTTTTCGAGACACTTGGTTTCTGGGAACACACCTTATTCCCCTCGGAAGGTGAATGCTTGGATATTAAATAATATTCACGAGATTAGGCACCTCTTAGTCCTGGCGTTCTTTTCACTGACATTACTAATTTAATCAATAGATTCCTTCCTTTTTTCTGCCGTCATCTATCACAAGACCGGCTAGTAGAAAAAAATGGGCTTTTGTATTTATACTCTGCGTTGCGCGAGATTCAAAAGAGAGTAAAGGGAGTGCTGAATAGTCTTCAACCGACCGCAGAGAAGACATCTCGAGAACAGGAAGCCCACGAAATTTTACTAGCTATGCATCTCTCGGGACGAGATCCGAAGGAAAAGGTGTTTAATTGCTCAAATGAGTCGGAATAAACTATCCGTATCAAGTTTAAGTTGCGCGCTATTTATTATGGTTGCGGCGAGCTATTCCGTATTTTCACATGAGCCCTCTAACTTAGGAAGGGCGTTCCTAGTGACTACAACCCAAAGTGTTAACGATACCTCCATCCACATTATTAACACTTCAAACGACTCTCAGACCTATACGGGCAACCTCTATAATCAAGAGGGCAACCAGTTAGGCGCTGCAGACGTTATAATTGAATCAATCCCAACACCCAGCAAAGGCAGGCTGATAATCTCTGCTGACGACTTGGAAGATATTTTCTCTGTACCACCTTGGATCGGTCCCGCGCTCTTAGAGATCAGTGCTCTGGGAACCTTCGATCTAATGACAAAACTGACTAGTCCCAGCGGTCTTGTATCTAATACGAACTGCGTGAGAAGTGACGTTGTGTATAATATTGAGCCGTTTAACTCCAATACACTGACGTACATACGCTTCATCAACACCGGAAACGACGAGATAGTTGAAATTCGCGGGACTATGCACGACAGCGACGGTTCGGTGATTGGCGAAGGAAATGCGAGGTTGGTTGAAAAATTAAAACCTAAGCAGGCTATCTGGTTGTCATCAACCAAGCTTCGGGCCATAGTTGGAAGTACTTGGGGTTCCCTTGCCAGCCTTTCGGTAGCCCATCAATCACCTAACCTAAAACTTCTAAATTTGAACTTAGTCAATGGATCGACTTTTTTCAATTTTTCCTGCTTTGAAAATCAAGAAGAGGGAAGAATGTACCTTTTTACCAATTCGGATAGCATCAATGTAACCGAGGCCCACATCATCAACAGCGGTAACGAACCAACAGATTTTTTTGGGTCCTTGTATAACAGCGATGGAACGCGACTTGGCGAATTAAACGTCAAGCTTTCGACTGAAACAGTTCCACCAAAGGGACGGGCGATTTTAACGGCTCCTTTGCTCGAGGAAATATACAACGCGTTACCGTGGGCTGGGCCTGCTATGCTTGAAATAACGGCAGAGAATCAGTTTGAACTTCTCACGAGGCTTAAAAGTCCGAGTGGACTAATCAGCAACACAAATTGTGTTAAAACAAAGATCATTCACAACATAGAAGGCTTTAATTCGAGCACCCTTACATACGTAAGACTCATAAATAAAGGCAACACTGTTATAAACAATGTTGTTGGAACACTTTATGATAAAAACGGCTCAGTGCTGGGGAAAAGGGAAAAACTTTTGCGCGAGGAGCTGCGGCCCAAAGAGCAAGTTTGGATAAGCAATCGTCAGCTTGAGAAAATGTTTGAAGTCAGCTGGTTCGATGAAGCTAGCTTGGAGGTGACTGCAAACCAGGACGCTAATTTGAGATTATTGAATCTAAACTTCGAGAATAGCGAAACATTTTTTAATTTTTCATGCTTCGAATCTTCGGTCGACAATACGAAATAAGCCTCGATAAAAATGATCTCTTTTGCAAGCTTTGTGCTTCGGCGGATTTCTATCTGAACAGAAAAGACTTAATTTCCTCTCGCGCAGCGCTTATGTCAGAACCCTTGAGTTTGTCTGCGTGGGCAACCTCGGGAGGGACATAAAAATGAATGGGGTCGCTGTCTTGATACGCGGACCATGCTGCCTCAGCGATTGCAGACGGAGGCATCAACCGATAGGCACCTTCTTTTGGAAGATTTTCAAGCATCGCTTCCTCAAAGGGCTTACCCGCTCCCTGAGCTGTCTCACGACGCAACATCGGCGTGTCGATGCATCCAGGCAAAATATCCGCGGTTCGCACACCAAACCTTTCGAATTCCAAAGATAAGGACTCAGTCAAGCCTTTCACAGCAAACTTGGAGGCGGTGTATGCAGCCCTTCGTGCGTGGCCAAAAGTAGCACAGGATGATGATGTGCTTAGACATAGAGAATTGTCAGTGACTTTCAGTAGAGGCAACGCCGCAAGGATACTGTTGAAAACCCCGATAACATTCACGTCAATGATTTGTTTCATTTGAAGCAAATCCATCTCGTCGAACCAGCCACCCGGAGCTATACCTGCATTGTTAAACATTATGTCCAGTCGTCCCCCGCTAAAAATAGAGAAGTTATTTATCGCATGGTCCAAATTTTCTGGAGATGTTACATCCACTTCCGCAACCATGACTGTTTCCGGATCAAACAAAATTGCAGCCTCATTTAGAAGAGCCAGATCTTTGTCGAGTAGACCAACAAGCCAACCCTTTCGAGAAAAGAAAAGTCCCGTTTCAAGTCCCATACCGCTCGCTCCGCCCGTGATGCAAATAGATTTTTTTTGGCTCATACGCTCCTCTTACTTGAATCATTAGTTTCAAAAGCCGAAGATATCGCTTTTGTGGACAAATAGTAATCCCTTTTTGTCCAGGGAGATCAGTATGACTGAAGACGGGCTTTCTAACCAACGCATAAGAGATATACTGGAAAGCGCTGAGACTATCGCCATGGTAGGACTGTCAGGAAACTGGTCGAGACCCAGTTATTTCGCGGCAAAGTATCTCATGGAGAAAGGCTACACGGTAATTCCGGTAAACCCGAACTATAAAGAAATACTCGGTAAAAAAAGTTTCCCCTCGTTGCAAGAAATTGATAGGCCAGTGGACGTGGTTAACCTGTTTCAAAGGTCTGAAAAGGTCTCTGATTTTCTGGAGGACGCAATGGCTTTGAAAGCTAGCGCGTTTTGGATGCAGCTTGGGATAGTGAACAAACAGGCCGGGGAAAAGGCTGTGGAATTAGGAATGATCCCAGTCATGGATCGATGCATGAAGATAGAGTATGCAAGACTGTTTGGCGGACTCACTTGGTCCGGAGTGAATACTGGGATCATTAGCGCTAAGCGACCGAACAAAATACCTTAATTTACAGAAAAGAGGCAAAAATGGAAGATCATGAATATCAGTTTGAAACGCTTTGCCTTCACGCCGGACAGATTCCAGACGCTGCGACTGGCTCGAGAGCCGCTCCTATCTATCAGACCGCAGCTTACGTCTTCGACGACACCGATCATGCTGCTAGCCTTTTCAACGCGCAAACTTTTGGGAATATTTACAGTCGCTTATCCAATCCAACAACCGCGATGTTTGAGGAGAGAATAGCTGCACTTGAAGGCGGAAGAGCGGCCCTCGCGGTCTCGTCAGGCCTTGCAGCACAAATGACGGCAATATTAACAATTCTTAAGAGCGGAGATGAGATAGTCTCTGCCAGCACATTATATGGTGGAACCTTTTCGCAGTTTGACGTCAATTTTCGTCGAATGGGAATTAACACCCATTTCGTAGACCCCGACGATCCCAATAATTTTCGAGAGGCTATAAACGAAAAAACTCGATGTCTTTTCATAGAAACAATAGGAAACCCGTCAAACAATCTAGTTGATATCGAGACGGTTTCAGCAATCGCAAAAGAGAATGGGGTTCCTTTAATCGTAGACAATACCTTTGCCTCGCCTTACCTTTGCCGTCCTTTTGAGCACGGCGCCGATATCGTTGTGCATTCCGCAACAAAATTCATATGCGGGCACGGGACATCTATAGGAGGAGTAATCGTGGAATCAGGAAAATTTCCCTGGGACAACGGGAAGTTCCCCGAGATGGTTGAGCCGTCGGATGGCTACCACGGGATACGGTTCTACGAAACATTTGGAGATTTTGGTTTTATAACAAAATGTCGGCTTGAAACTCTCAGGACCCTAGGACCGAGTCTCTCACCCTTTAATGCCTGGACCTTTTTGCAGGGTCTTGAAACGTTGCATCTTCGTATGGAACGACACGTCGAGAATGCGACAAAAGTTGCGAATTATTTAAACGACCACTCGCTGGTTAATTGGGTTAATTATGCTGGACTAGAAAATAACCGTTACTCAGACTTAGCGAAGAAATATCTACCTAAAGGCGCGGGTTCAATCCTTACCTTCGGAATCAGGGGCGGGAAGGAGGCAGGGATTAAATTTATTGAGAACGCAAAGTTTATGAGCCATCTAGCAAACGTTGGCGACGCCAAAACCTTAATAATTCATCCAGCGTCCACTACCCACCGCCAGCTTTCGACAGAGAAGCAAATTGCAGCCGGTGTCACTGAAGATATGATAAGGATCTCTGTCGGACTTGAATCGGTTGAAGATATTTTATGGGACATCGGGCAAGCCTTGGATGCGTCGACGAATTAAACAACTATTCTCATTTTAATATTATTTACAGAGCGGAAAAGACCTCTGCCCACTCCTCGATCGCGGCCTCTTCTCCTGGAATTAACTGGATTACAAACTCATCATATCCAGACTCTGCTAATAACTTGAATTTATCTATAAGCTCCTGCTTAGTGCCGCTCATTGTTGTTGCACGAACAAAGTCAGGATCAATAATTTGCTTTTCTTCCTCCCGAAGATACATCAAATGACCCTTGTGATTCTCGATATATTTAGCGTCCGGCGGCTTGTAATCTTTGTGCAGATTTAAATATGCCTCAAGCACCGAGCGGTGCTTAGGCGGCAGTTTGGAATAAATTCGCGGGTCACTTTCAGCTAGATTATGAAGCATCACTGCTGTCCAAGGCGCTGCCTGCAGCATGAGTTTTTCTGTGTTTTTCCCGAGGTCTTTTCCCAGAACGGCTCCCAAGAAAAACAAAGTGTTTCTCATTTCAACTTGAACACCTTGTAGGGATTGCCAATGAGCCTTTAGGTCCTGTGCGTCTCTGATCAGACTTTCAAGGTCTGATCCAAAATTAAGCCAGCCCGCTCCCACCTCAGCGACTAACCTTCTTGATTTTGGACCCATGGCTGAGATGTGCAAATCTATTGGATCCTCAAGATTTATAAGACCGTATTCAGGATTTAAAAAACTGATCTTTCGATTTTCAGATTCGAAATCCCACTCAATCAAATTTCCGCGAAGAAGCTCTTGGACACGCTCGATATATCGTTTCATTACGCGGAGCGGGATAGCTTTTAGTCCCATGGTTCTGCGCGCCGTGAAACCCGTGCCGACCCCAAAATCTACTCTTCCAGGGGCTATCCGATTTAGGGTCGCTAGCGCATTTGCTGTTACCGGCTCTATGCGATTGCTTGGTATTAAGACGCCGGTTCCTAGTCGGATCCGAGATGTCTTTTCTGCAGCAAGAGCCATGCAGATAAAAATATCGGGGTTCAAAAGTTGTGTGTCGTAGAACCAACTCGAGCTGAAACCCAGTTCCTCGGCGCGCTTCACATGTTTCCACGAGTCGACTGCCGAGGCTAAAGCAATCCCGAAGTTCATAAAACTAAGACCGGTAACTTGGCTCTTGTTTTATTGTTGAAGGTCTGGGGCCCAACGATGATTTTCACCCTGAGCAATTCGTCCCGCATACTTTTCTGTTGGCCGCGAACCATTTTCGTCGTACAGATCAAATTCTTCGATCAAATCTTCCACCCACTGTATGCTCCCCGTTCTCGCCATTAGGTCATCTTCCATTAGAAGCGCAGCGGCTGATCGCCCAACCAGTAAGGGAGTCTGAGATTGCGACAAGTCCATTTCTCTTTCTTTGGAAGCATCGACAATAAATTCAGTTGAAACTGCCCCTGGGTAAAGCACACAGGCCGGAATTCCTTTCGGCTGAAGCTCTATTGCCATGTCTGCGGTAAGCCTATCTAGGCCAGTTTTTCCCGCACCATATGAGCAGGAAAAATGATAACTTTGTCCGCCCGGAGAGGAAACATTTAACATTCTAGCTGAACTACTTTTGAACATCAGTGCTGCTGCATGCCAACTCGCTACATAATGGGCCCTCAAACCAATCCCTACTTGGTCATCCCAAACTTGAATTGGATGATCCCAATATCCTCCACCCCAGGCAGGAGGGTTTGGGATTTTGTATACGTTATTCACTAATATATCGATGCAATCTGATTCCTGACCTATTTGCGAGAACAAACGCTCTATATCCGCATCATCTCCATGGTCACATTGGATGGGCCTTCCCTCGCCACCCGCTTCATTTACCTGACGAGCCGTCGTGTCAATAGTTCTATCGCCATCACCGGTTGTCCTTCCAGTAACATAAACTGTGCAACCCTTTTCGCCCAGGGCAAGCGCGATCCCTTTGCCGATGCCCCTACTCGCCCCGGTTACAACAGCGATTTTACCTTTTAAATCTTCCACAATACTTCCCTAATTTTTTAAAAATATAAGGATATCTGAGTATCAAAAGGATATCTATTTTCTATGCCTCGCAATTAAAATCAGGACGGAAAATTTACTGTTCTGAGCCCTATCCAAAATGCCTTGTTTTTTTCAAAACGCTGGTGTCCTGTGTCTGCAAGTTGGAGGCAACTAAAAAGAGATAAGTCTTGGATAATCTCAATCGCACACAAACAGCGTATAAGATTGGGGGTTCGGCTACCTGGCAGCATCATGAACTTAAGGAGCATTTTTGGAAAAAATTCACACAAATGAGGGCCTCCTCATCGTACTCGGTGATCAGCTTTTTCCAAGTAAATATATCGATGATACTGGATGTCGTCGTATTTTCATGGCGGAAGATCTCGGCCTCTGTAGACAAACCAAGCATCACAAACTAAAGATCTTAATGTTTTTTACTGCAATGAGAGCCTATCGCGATGAGATGCTAGAGCAAGGGTTTGAGGTTTTCTACCACTCTATCGCCGAAGCTGACTTTTCTGACTCGTTCGAAGAGAAACTCGAAAGAGTAATAGTATCCAATGAGATTTCAGAAATTCATCATTTTGAGATAGAAGACCATTTTTTTTCCCGAAGGATCGAAAAATTTTTATCTGAATCTAAGCTGGAGTGGCACAAACATCCAAGCCAGAAGTTTCTTTGCAACGCAAATCAGTTTTCCCAATTCTCTAACGGTAAGAAGAATTTGCGCATGGCAAGCTTTTATCAAGCGATGAGGAAGGATTTGAGAGTGTTGATTGACGATGCAGGAAAGCCAATTGGTGGTAAGTGGTCATTTGACGAGGAAAATCGTAAAAAGCTACCTCGGGACATAAGTTTACCAGACAAACCAGGGCCTACCCGCGAAATTGATACAGCGCTAGTAAAAAAAATCGAAGAATATTTCCCAGATCACCCAGGAGTCATGTCTCATCTTTGGATGCCAGTCACTCGCGAGGATGCTTTCGGTCAACTAGACGATTTCCTCCACTCCAAGTTCGGAAACTTTGGAACCTACGAGGATGCGATTCATTCTGAAAACAACTTTTTGTTCCACAGTGCCCTTAGCACCTCAATGAATATGGGGCTTCTGACTCCGAGAGAGGTGATCGGAAAAGCGATTGATTTTTCGGAAAGACACAATGTGCCCATAAATTCGCTCGAGGGATTTATAAGACAAATAATTGGATGGAGAGAGTTCATTCATGGGGTATATGACACAAACAGAGAGCGCCAGGTTAAATCAAATTTTTGGGAACACAAAGGGAAATTGACTTTCCATTGGTATAACGGCACAACCGGGATCGCGCCTCTCGATGATGTAATCAAAGATTGTAATGAGTACGGGTACACCCATCACATCCCTCGGCTGATGATCGTCGCTAATTTGATGACACTCTCCCGCGTGCATCCAGATCAAGTTTTTAACTGGTTCATGGAGATGTTTGTCGATTCCGCAGATTGGGTAATGGTGCCTAATGTTTACGGGATGGGAACATTTGCAGATGGTGGTTTTTTTTCCACTAAACCATACATCTGCGGCTCAAACTATATATTGAAGATGAGCAATTATAAGCGCGCTCCTTGGTGCGACCTGATCGACGGGCTTTATTGGCTCTTTATCCAAGACAACTTAAATTTTTTCAAGGGAAACCCAAGGCTGTCGATCATGACTCGCGCGCTCAATAAACTAGACCCAAAGAGAAAAGCCGAGATCTTCGAATTAGCGAGAGACTTCATGTCTACTAAAGTGGTTGGTTGAGCGCCTCATGAGAAGTGTTTATTCGATAGCTTTGTTAAAAAAAAACAGCCGCTCCTGAGCCAAAAAAAATGGCAGGTTGAGCGGGAACAAACTATACCAGTCTTTTAGCGAATAACTTGGTACCATTGTCGAATGACTGCGTTTTTACTTTTATTGGCTGGGCTTACGTGTCTGCTTCTCGGAGGCGCAGGTCTTGTGCGTGGAGCTACTGGACTGGCACATTCATATGGAGTGTCCCCCCTCTTGGTCGGGCTCACCATCGTCGCTTTTGGAACCAGCGCGCCTGAGCTGATGGTTAACGTGGTGGGCGCTTTAAAAGAGCAGACCGATATTGCCTTCGGGAACATAGCTGGATCCAACCTTGCAAATCTCGGCTTAGTTCTAGGGGGAACGGCTCTTATGTCCGGTCTCAATTTAAACGATCAAATCATCAAAAGAGATATACCCCTTCTATTGCTTGCAAGCTTAGCAACAGTGATCATGATCCTCGATCCGATGCTACGAGAACAAGTTTCATCCCTAGATTTATCGGACGGGCTCATATTACTGCTCTTATTTTGCATATTTATGTACATGACGTTTAAGGACCTGTCCGAGAGCACTGGAACAGAAAAGAGCGTAACTGGCTCCTCTTTTTGGGATACCAAAACTGTTAACTGGTCATTGGTTGCGGTTGGAGCAGTCGGGCTCGCCATTGGAGGTGAACTGGTAATAACTCATGGAGTGGCCCTCGCTGCAATTCTGGGAGTGTCTTCAACGATTATCGGCATTGGGCTTGTCGCTATTGGAACCAGCCTGCCGGAACTGGTTACATCTATCATAGCCGCTCTAAAAAAAGAGGCCGATCTTTGTGTGGGAAATATCGTCGGATCAAACATTTTCAATCTTTTGTTAGTTTTGCCAATAACAGCAATTATTTATCCAATCAAAACCGATGCAAGTGGCGCACTTGATATTGGAGTGTCTTTAGCTCTCGCCGCATTTTTGGTCATTATCTTTCTTCTGAACAAAGGAGTAATGGGTAAGCCATTGGGCGCCATATTTCTTTTGAGCTATTTCTTCTACATGAGCTACCGAATATTCATCTAACAACACTCTTGCTAACTAAGCTGTCGAAGTTAAACCTTGCTTATGATTGTGCCTGTACCCAAACCACCACCACAACACATTGCAATCAGCCCATATTTTCCGTTAGTCCTATGTAACTCATGCACCGCTTTCGTAGTCAAAAAGCATCCTGTTGCTCCAAGAGGATGTCCTAGAGCTATTGCGCCCCCGTTCGGATTAACTTTGTCCATGTCCGCTCCGACCGACTTAGCCCAAGAAATCACAACTGACGCAAATGCCTCATTAATTTCGAAAACATCTATATCGTTTATATCAAGCCCGGTCTTGGCCAACATTTTCTCTGTCACTGGGATGGGTCCCTCTAACATAAGCACCGGATCACAACCTACCAACTCGGCATCAACTATTTTGGCCAAAGGTTTCACTCCGAGTTCTTTTGCTCTTGAGCCGGTCATCATAAGAAGCGCAGAAGCACCGTCAGCAATCTGTGAAGACGTGCCAGCGGTATGAATCCCGTCTTCACGAGCCACCGGTTTCAGGCCAGCGAGCGCCTCGAGACTGGTATCACGGGGGATCTCATCTTTTTTGAAGACATGAGTCTCTTCAAGCCTATTCCCCAGCTCATCAAACTTTGGGATTTCTAACGGAATAATTTGTGATTCGAAGTACCCTGCGTCAACGGCAACTTTAGCTCGTTCCTGGGATTGAAGACCGAATTCATCGCTATCAGCTCGAGTGATTTGGTACTTTTCTGCCATTCTTTCAGCGCCTTCGAACTGGCTCGTGAATTCGTAGTGTTCGAAATAAGACCGAGCCACCGGCTTACCCAAATTCTTGTCAAGACCAACCGCGTCTGAACCGACGGGCAGGCGCGTCATATTCTCAACCCCACAAGCTACCACGCAACTTGCCATTCCAGATTTAAGTAAACTTGTTGCTAAGTGCACCGCTTCTTGAGAAGAACCACACTGGGAGTCTATCGTAATGCATGGGGTTCTTTCTGCACCCCCATGTGAAAGCCAAGCGGTTCTGGCAACGTTCATTCCTTGCGCACCTAACTTGTTGATGCAACCCGCAATGACCTGGTCAACTGACTCAGAGCTGACAGAACTTCTCTCCAACATTTTGTTAATAACTTGACCCAGTGTATCTGTTGGATGCACTAAGCCTAAAGCACCTTTTTTCCTCCCAACTGCTGATCTTGCAGCATCAACTATAACCACGTCTTCCACAATTTGTTCCTTTTTCAACTATCCTCATGACTCTATATTGCCATAGCGACGGGATCTTTGAAATTACGCTATCCTTAAGCTTCCTTGGTCCAGGAAACACCGTCGAAACGCCATGTCTGAGAGAAAGGCAGGTCGTCTGAGGAGAACCCGATAAAGAAACGGTACAGACAGTCTTCCAAGACCCAACCCGCTTTTCGATCATAGAAACATAGATCTGAATCCCGAACCTCGAACTCCAGATTCAATTTCTCGTTGGCTCGCAAAGACAATCGACCAAAACCCTTTAATTCTTTTTTTGCCCTTTCAACCCTTGAGTTAAGACAGGAGACATAAAGCTGAGGCACGCAAATCCCGTCTACCTTTCCCGCATTCGATAAGCCAACAATTACAGAAAAATGTCTTTTGTTTCGATTGATAATAACACTTTTAACTTTGAACTCCGTGTAACTTAAGCCAAAGCCAAACGGAAAAAGCGCTCTCTCATGGTTATGATCCAAATAACGATAACCATGAAATAATCCGTGCTTCACTTCTTTCGCGTTGATATCCCATTCACCCAATTGGTCATCAGATTTTGGAAACAGAGCCGGCAGTCGACCCGAGGGATTCACTTCTCCAAATAATGTTCTCGCAATTGCCTTGCCGCCCTCACATCCGGGATACCAAATGACCAAGAGTGCTTCAATGCTGTCGATCCAAGGATAAACATTGACCGAGCTTCCAGTCTCTAATAATACGACAGTTTTTTTTGCTCTAGATGAGACGGCTACAATCAACTGTTCTTGATCAATCGGCAGTCTCATAGAACTTCGATCTCCTCCCCTCGCCAAGTCGTCCCCACTACTTTCTTTGTTAAGTGTCGGAATATATTCACCTTCATCTTGATAAGTGTAGCCTGCAACAACAACGGCCACTTCAAAGCCTTCAAGCACCTCCGACTCCGGAGCATCCTCAAAGTAAGTAAAAGAGGCGCCATTCCAATTCTCTAGGCCATCAAAAGGTGTCGAGACATTGGTCGACCTGACCATGCTGCTCCCACGATCGCCTAAATTCTCGGTAACCGCTAATTTACCAATCAAGGCGATATTTTGAGTCACCTTTAGCGGCAGGACCCCTTCATTTTTGAGAAGAACAAAGGACTTTTCGGCTACCTCCTGAGCCAAAGATAAATGCTCCTCACACTCAATTCTTGCCTTCGAGACTGAAATCTGCGAATTTAGGCCAAAGGCAAATTTTTGACGCAAAACCCTTAAGACGTTCCGGTCAATTGTCTCTATAAGAATTTCACCTTTAGCCATCGACTCCTCAATTTTTTCCCGTTTGAACCAATAAGCTGCAGGCATCTCAATATCCATACCTGCGTTTATTGACGGGGCTGTGGATCGAGTACCCAACAACCAATCCGATTCAACAAAACCCTCAAAATTCCAATCGACTCTGAGTATTCTCTCTAATAAATTAGAGTGCTCTCCACAGTAGGTGCCATTCACTTTGTTATACGCACTCATTATCGACGCAGCGCATCCGTCCACAATGGAACGTCTGAAGTGTGGCAGATAAACCTCGTGAAGGGCTCTCTCATCAATTTCTGAGTTAACTTCGAACCGAGTTGTTTCGAGATTATTGAGCGCAAAATGCTTTGGACTGGCCAGCACAAAATTTTGAGCGCCAGAGACAAAGGCTAGTCCCATTAATCCCATGTGAAAGGGATCCTCAGAATAAGTTTCCTGGGCTCTACCCCATCCAGGATGCCGCAAAAGATTGATCGTAGGAGCCAAAAGAACATTGCCGCCAGCTGCGGCAACCTCTTCGCCAATTGCCATTCCCACACGCTTCTCCAACGCCGGGTCGAACGAAGCTCCCCTCGCCATTGGAACTGGAAAAGCCGTCGCAAACCCTGCACGCAGGCCCCTCGGTCCATCCACCATCTTAAAGGGAGGTATTTCTTGCGCCGAATTTTCGCCAGACCAGTACAAACCTTTCTCGGTACCCATGTCTCCACTGCTTTTTGACCCGTGTAGCTGCTCGATTTTTTCCTCGAGCGACATTTTCGCTAACCTAGCTTTTGCTAATGAATCAACATGGGTTTTGTCGAATTCGAGCGCTTTGTTACCACGTTGAATTTCTTTTAGATCAAACGCTTTTATTATCGACACTTTAGGAGTTCCGCTGCTCAGGCATTTCGAATTGTTAAACCACCATCGACTGGGAGTGTTACGCCGGTGATGTATTGGGATGCCGGCAAAACTAGCCCTAGCGTACCATGGGCAACCTCTTCGGGCTCAGCGTAGCGGCGCAAAGCAGTGCGTCTTCTCGCAAAGATCGCCTTATCCTCCTCAGAAATAGCTGAGGTCATTCCTGTGTTAATTGGCCCAGGGCAAACACAGTTTACGGTTATCTTCTCCGGACCGAGCTCAACGGCAAGCGAACGAGTCAAGCCTATCACCCCAGTTTTCGCCGCCGTATACGTAGACCCATAACGCGTTGCGCCAAGACCTTCAGTGGAAGCGATGTTAACGATGCGGGGGTTTTCTGCTCTGCGCAGGTGCGGTAAAGCAGCTCGCACGGTGAGCGTATGCGCAGTAAGCAAAACCGCGATACTTTCATGCCAAGCAATCTCATAGTCATCATCATCAATCGGAGCAAAACGAGAGATCCCAGCGTTGTTAATCAAGATATCTATGCCGCCAAAATGCTCAGAAATCTCTGAAAAAACCCTCTTTATACTCAGCCCGTGTGAGAGATCTACACACCAAGCTTTGGAATCGTATCCCTCTCCGTTCATTTCCTCATGAACTTTTTCTAAAGCAGCATTGTTTACATCTAGCAGAGCAACCCTCGCACCCTCGTCTCCAAACAAATGCGCCGTCGCGCGCCCCATTCCTGAAGCAGCACCGGTAACAACCGCGACCGACCCGCTGATGGATCGACTTAACTTTGACAATGCCATATGTTTTCTCCGATCAAAAGCCAAGTGTGCCTGATAAAAGAGAGAATTCGCAACTTCCACAGCCTCTAGGTTCTGTTAAGATAGTCCAACGTCAAAACAATAAGCCGAAATTGGAATCTGAAAAACTTTGCAGAATAGAGTTATCGAAAGAAGCGATAAACTTTAGCGCAGCTCACTTCACAATTTTTTCAAGAACCGAGAGAGAGGATCTCCATGGTCATAACTTTCAGGTAATTGGAGAAGTCTTAGCACCTGTTGATGAAAATGGTTTGGTCTTCGATTATGTGGTTCTAAAGAAAGCTTTGAAACAGCTATGCGATGACTTAGATGAAAAGACTATCCTTCCGGAAGAATCACCTTATTTGAGCATAGAAAAAGACGCTCAATACGTATCAGGAATCTTTGACAAACAGAAACTTATGTTTCTCCACAGAGACGTGATTACACTTCCTATCTCGAACGTTAGCGTAGAGGAGCTGTCCCACTACTTCCTAACAAGGTTGATGGAAATCTCAGAAATCAAAAATAAAGATATAAGAGAGATCGTTATCAAAATATCAAGCAGCCCGGGCCAAGCTGGCGCCGCTACCTGGAGGAAGCCATGACACTTTCACTGATCACCGGCGCGAGCAAAGGAATAGGAAAGGCAACGGCAAGGCTTTTTTCCGAGAAAGGGAGAGACGTAATTAATCTGTCAAGAACCTCTTCTAATTTAGTTGGAGTTTCCGACGTCAAATTGGACTTGACCGAGCCAGATGCAGCTACAAAGGTCCAGGCCCTTGCCGCGGGAATAGAGGCCCAGGAAATTCACCTTATTCATAACGCCGCGATCCTCATAAATGATGATATCAAGGCTCTCGATTCCTTCCAGTTCTCAAGGGTTCTTGCGCTCAACGTAATTGCACCGCAAATTTTGAACAAGTTCCTCATTCCTAAAATGGCTCCCGGTTCCTCAATTATTTATATCGGCTCGACCCTGTCTGAGAAAGCGGTCAAAAATTCGTTCAGCTACGTTAGCTCGAAGCACGCAGTAATCGGCATGATGAGAGCAACGTGCCAGGATTTAGCTGGTAGCGGTATTCATACAGCTTGCATTTGCCCTGGTTTTACTGACACCGAAATGCTGAGAGAGCATGTCGGCGGCTCGAAAGAAGCGTTAGAGGCCGTTGGCAATCTGTCTGCGTATGGGCGTCTGATTGAACCGGAAGAAATCGCATCGACTATACAATTCGCATGCGAGAATCCGGTAATAAACGGAACGATCATTCACGCTAACCTAGGCCAAATTGAGAATTAATGAACACCAGAGCAAACAGTGCAATATTAAATCCTCAGCTAACCGAAAAACGAGAGCGAGTCTTCTTGATTCTCGCCGGCTTGTTTCTATGTGCGATGACCATGCTAAACATAATCGGTATAACCCGATTTGTTCAGTTGGGTCCCATGGCACTCGCGGTTGGAGTTCTTCCCTATCCGTTAACATTTTTATGCACTGACCTGATCAGTGAGCTCTACGGACGAAGACGAGCGAACTTCATGGTAACAGTTGGTTTAATACTCAACTGTTTTATCATCGCGACAATCTGGTTGGCTCACCAATTACCTTCGTCACCCTCAGATGCCCAACCACCATGGCAATCGCTCAACCTAGCTAGTCCAGTAGCCTTGCCCGACGGATCGAGTTTAAATGGGCAGGTAGAGCTGTTTAGCCTTATTTATGCAACAACCTCAGGCGCAGTGGTTGCGTCGATGATGGCATACATTGCGGCTCAATATTGTGACGTCTATATGTTTCACTTCTGGAAAAACCTGACGAAAGGTAAGCATCTTTGGCTAAGAAACAATGGAAGTACAGTTGTAAGTCAAGGAGTCGATTCTTTTATGGTTATTAGCGTAACGTTCGGCGCGCAATTTTTTGCTGGAGCGATATCGGCTGGCTCAATGCTGGCTTTAATGGGAAGCAATTATTTATTCAAACTCTGTGTCGCGCTCGCAGATACCTTACCGTTCTATTTTTTTGTTAATTTCCTAACAAAATATCTTGAACTTACCGAGGAAGAATTGAAGGCTAACGGATCTTAAATTCATCAGGTCAATATAAAGAGGGAAAAAAAATGGAATACGAAGCGATTAATTACGAAGTTGAGGATAATATTCTCACAATCACTCTGAATCGTCCCGAAAAATTGAACGCTCTCAATGGAACCATGTCGTCAGAAATCCTAAATGCATTGGATCGCGCAGACAGTGACGATAATGTCAAAGCAATTATTTTCACTGGTAAGGGACGAGCATTTTGCGCTGGTGCTGATCTTTCGGGAGGAAACACGACTTTTGATTACGATTCTGACGGTCGAGGAATCCACCCTGATGGCGGAGGTGTCCTGACATTAAGAATTTTCGAGTGCATGAAACCGGTTATTAGCGCTTGCAACGGCCCCGCAGTGGGCGTCGGCGCCACGATGCAATGCGCCATGGACATCAGACTCGCGTCAGAAAACGCGAGGTATGGATTCGTCTTTTCAAAAAGAGGTATCGTCCCGGAGGCCTGCTCGAGCTGGTTTTTGCCAAGATGCGTAGGAATCAATACTGCGCTAGAGTGGACTTATTCAGGAAGGATCTTTGACGCTTCAGAAGCTCTCGATCGAAATTTCATCAGAAGCGTTCACAAAGAGAGCGATCTTCTAGGAGACGCACGAAAACTAGCTGCTGAATTCGCAAATCAGACTAGCGCCGTTTCAGTAGCGATGACACGCCAAATGATGTGGAAAATGTTGGGTGCGGACCATCCTATGGAAGCTCATAAAATTGATAGCCGAGGGGTCTATTTTACAGGAAAATCGGCCGATGCTCATGAAGGAGTGCAATCTTTTCTTGAGAAGAGGCCCGCTGAGTTCAAGGATAAAGTCTCCGAAGACATGCCCGAATTTTTTCCATGGTGGGAGAAAAGACAATTCAAATAGTAAATAGTAGCAAAGCGCTTGGGCCCACAATAATTTTTGGCAAGTGATGCATCACATTGAATTGATCTTTGTAAAAGCTTGGGCCGAAATTAGGTCCGAAGTCAGCAGGGCATATATAGGATTTATCTGGTGGTTTTTAGAACCCCTGCTCTACATGGGTGCTTTTTACGTTTTGTTTGGAATTGGTCTGCGTCAAGGTGGCGATAACTTTTTGTTCTTTTTACTTTGCGGGTTAGTACCTTGGAAATGGTTTTCGAGCACACTCAACAGTGGAAGCAGGTCAATTGTTGCGAACGCTGGACTAATCAACCAAGTTTACCTTCCTAAATATGTATTCCCGCTAATTGTCGTAGTGATAAACACATTCAAATTCACTCTAGTTTTTCCGGTGCTCTTACTTATCCTTATACTGTCAGGTTTTGAGCTATCTAACACCTGGTGGTCTTTGCTCCCCGTTCTCGCAATCCAACTGTTGATGGTGGCATCCTGCACCTGTCTTCTCTCCTGCCTAGTACCATATCTGCCGGATCTTCGTTACGTGATCGACAATGGAATGCTACTCTTAATGTTTCTGTCAGGGGTATTTTTTAGTATTGACGCGATGGCCCCAGAGATTAGGAGCATTCTTTTGCTCAACCCCATCGCTCTCCTTTTGGAATGCTACAGAGAGATTTTATTAGAGGGGTCGATGCCTAACTTAAATGATTTAGCTTACGTTATATTCATCTCTTTTCTAACTGGGATTAGCGCTGTTTTTCTATTGAAACGAATAGATAGGAAGGTGATAAAGGAGCTCTAAGTGATTTGAGAAAATTATCTACTTAGATTACTTCAGGAAAATTACATCGGTTCATTGATTGGGGAATAGACTTAGTAAGAGTTTTTAATGCAAAATATGGAGAGAAAACTCTAAAAAGATGGGCATTATGAGCGAGCTGACGGAGTTCCGAAAATCAATTTACCCTGGCGTTGAAGACACGTGGGAATCAATAGCGCGAGCGGAAATGCCCGAATTTGAGGTAGACGAAGCGGTCAAACTGCTTCAAAGTTGGAACCTGCATGTGTTCATGAGGAAAGCTCCACCAGCAGGTAGCCCGCGAGCGGGAAACCCGATACTACCTAGCGATATTATTTTTATTGAAAATCCAAGAACCTAATGATTGCCAAAGTGCAAGATTTAAAGATTTCGGCTTCTCATGAGGGGATTGCTGAGGTTTTGTTGACGATCAAACATGATAATGGTGGACTGACTCAAGTTCCCTTGGATTACTTCGCAATCACCTCGCTGATGGAATCTTGCCAAGTTGAATCGATAGAAGGAATAGTAGGAACTGAGTGGGACAAAGTTAGAGACGCGATCGAATCGTCTCACAACCGCTAAAAACATTTAAATAAGAGAGGGACCATAAGCATGCTAGACCTGATAATTAGAAATGGAAAAGTAGTGGATGGGACGGGGCTTCCTGCTTATATAGGCGACATCGGCATAAAAAATGGAAAAATTGTCATCACAGGTAGCGTAAAAGACTCAGGGAAAGAAGAGTTGGACGCCTCTGGACTGGTGGTCGCGCCGGGTTTCATAGATCCCCATACCCATTTCGATGCACAACTGCTTTGGGATGGTCGGGCAAAGCCCGCAATAGAACACGGTATAACAACGATTATTCCGGGAAACTGTTCACTTTCCCTAGCGCCACTCAAATCAACCGACAGAATGAAGTTAGTGGGAATGTTTAACCAAATTGAGGAAATGCCGATAAAAGCATTTCAAGAGGGAGTCGAATGGGATTGGGAAACGTTTGACGAATTTATTAAACGAATAAAAAAATCCCTAAGCATCAATGTAGCGCCCCTTGTCGGTCATAGCGTATTAAGGCTTTGGGTTATGGGCGATCAATCTGCAGAGAGAGAAGCCAATGAGAGGGAAATAAAAGACATGCAAACGCTCCTTCGGGAGTGCTTGTCCGCTGGAGCGATTGGGTTGAGCACTAGCTTTGTCGATGTTGACGAAACTTTAGCGCCTGTGCCAAGTAGATTTGCAGACCAAAAGGAATTGAACGCGCTTTGCGATGTGCTCAGCGAATCTAATAAGATGCTCCAGGTAGTTCATGAGTTTTTTGATGCAGACGTTACAATAGCGCGCGTCGATCAGTTGGCTGAGATTAGCTTGCGGCATAGAATCCCGACCACACTCTCTCCTTTGTTTGTGAACACCGAAAACGACTCCGGGGTGAAGAGAGTGATGGAAAGAGTGAAAGAGCAATTCAAACGGGGAGCAAGAGTCTGGCCTCAAATCCAGACTCGCCCTATTGATATTAGCTTCTGCTTCGAAGTGCCTAGCCTACTTTTCATAAGGCTGCCCTCCTGGTACAAGATCATGAGATTCGGCACCCATACTGAAATAATGGAAGCGTTTAAAGACGAGAAAAAAAGAGCAAAACTAGTTCAAGAAGCGTCAATGCTAGGGCCTTTTTGGAACAGCATCACTCTGCGTCAAGTTAATAACGAACAAAACAGAAAATATCTCGGGTTGTCACTTGATGAAATCGCGAGCAAGAGAAATACAACCCCCGTCGAAGCCATGATTGATTTGTCGCTAGAGGAAAGTCTTCAGGCACATTTCCTTGCTGAAAATATGGGGCACACGGATAACGATATGATTGGCGAACTTTTGTCTGATCCGCATGTTCACGTAGGCGCGAGTGATGGTGGTGCCCACATCCTGTCGTTCTCAACCTACGGCGACACAGGTTATCTTTTCAGTCAGTTTGTAAGGAAATCTCGGGCTATTTCACTTGAGGATGCCGTGAAGAAGATTACGCTAGACACCGCGTCCATATGGGGAATGAAACAGAGGGGTTGTCTTAAGGAAGGTTTTCTTGCCGATGTGACTATCTTTGAGGAAGACAAAATTGATCGCGGTAAAGAATATTACACAGACGACGTTCCGGGAGATGGGCATAGGTATGTCAGAGACGCTATCGGTATAGACACCGTAATTATTGGAGGATCGATTGCCTACAGAAAAGGATCTTACACCAATGCAACAACCGGAAATATCGTGAGCGTGGGTTAAAGTGCTCTTTAACCAAAGAAGAATCTTAACCAATGGAATAGAATTAAACATTGCGGAAGCAGGCGAAGGGCCGCTAGTTTTGTTCGTTCATGGCTTCCCAGAGTCTTGGTATTCTTGGAGACATCAAATTCCTGCTGTCGCGAACGCCGGCTACCATGCGGTTGCAATGGATATGAGAGGATATGGACAAAGTGACAAGCCATCGAACATTGAGGCTTATAATCAAGTCGAGGTAACGAAAGATGTCATTGGGCTGATTGAGGCGCTGGGTCACCCGTCGGCAGTTGTTTTCGGTCACGACTGGGGAGGGCCGACGGCCTGGCGCTGTGCCTTGAATTACCCCGATCTTATTAAAGCCGTAGGAGTGCTGTCGGTTCCGTTCTCACCAAGACCAAAAGATCCCCCGCTCAAGAGAATGCAAGAAATTTTCAAAGGGTTGTTCTTTTACCAATTATATTTCCAGAAACCCGGGATAGCGGAGGCAGAATGGGAAAAAAATATCAAGATCAATTTAAGAAAGTTCTTTTTTTTGGCTTCCGGCAGTTATGAAGGCCCGAGTTCTGTAGCTTTGCTCTCCGAAAAAACAGACCTTCTATCAGACATCGAAGATCCAAAAAGTCTCGGGAGTTGGTGCTCTGAAGATGATCTGGATTTTTATACCAAAGAATTTGAGAGGAGCGGTTTCAAAGGGCCTTTAAATTATTACCGTAACCATGACCTGACATGGGAGCTAACAGCAGGAGAGCCAAGTAAGATCGAACAACCTGCAATGTTTGTAGCCGGCGAGAAAGACGGAGTAATCACTCTTGCAAGAGACGCGCTTGAAAAGATGCCCGACTTCGTCGAAGACCTTAGAGTAAATGAATTGATTCCCGGCGTCGGTCATTGGACTCAGCAAGAGGCTCCCGACGATGTAAATCGTATTTTGCTTAACTTTCTAGCCTCTCTTTAATAGAGTAAACTTTGCAGCATGAAAGAAAATATTGGTATTGTTGGTGCGGGCATATGCGGGCTCAGTTCTGCGCTGGCTCTGTCGAAACACGACTATAACATCACCATCTATGAGAGAGATTCAGCCCCTCCCTTAGGTAGTCCCGACGAGGCTTTTTTTCAATGGTCGAGAAGAGGCGCTGCTCAGTTCCGCCACCCTCACGCATTTCTTGGAGTCATGTGTAACCTGTTGCAGGAGCATTACCCCGAACTAGTTCAAAGGCTTTGGGAGGCTGGGGCCAGAAAAGTAAGCTTCGAGGATATGATTCCAGAGGAAATAAAAGGGTCATACGCTCCAAAGCCAGACGATAAACAAATGTGGCTATTAATGTGCCGGCGCGCCACGATGGAATCGGTGCTACGAAAATATGTAGAAGAAATACCGTCGATTACCATTTTGAGCAAGCACGAGGTCGTTGCTCCACTCTGAGAACTGCGCGATTCAACGATAAGCCTTCAAGGACTCAGGCTCAGAGAAAACAGGGGTCCGGTCCGATCAGTCAAACATGATGTAATTGTTGATGCTAGCGGCAAAAACAGCAAGTTTCCGAAATGGCTGAGGGATTTTGGGGCAACGATAAAAGAAGAGAGCGAAGACGCAGAAATTGTTTACTACACTAAACATTATCAATTAGGAAACGACCAAAATGAACCAGATAGGACTGGAAAGAACCGAGGCGCGGGCGATCTAGGCTATATAAAATATGGGGTTTTTCCTGGAGATAACGGTCATTTTGCCATTATTCTGTGTCTTCCAAATCATGAAAAAGAATTAAGAAACGCAGTAAGAGTCCCCGCAATGTTTGATAAAATTTGCGAGGCAATACCCGGCCTAGAGCCATGGGTGAGGAAAGGTAAATCTAGGGCTACAACAAACTCCTTTGGTTTCGGGAAAATCAACGCCATTTGGCGCAGCTTTGTAAAAGACAATCGTCCCGAGGCTTTGAATTATTTTGCTGTTGGCGATGTAGCTGTTCGAACAAATCCTTTATATGGTAGGGGGTGCTCCACCGGGATTGTTCACTCGCACCTTCTAGAAAAAGCAATATCGAGCAATAACTCGCCGACCGAAAGGGCCCTGATGTTTGACCGGCTAACTGAGAAAGAGCTCAGACCGATTTATCAAGCCAGTTTGCGAGAGGATAGGCTAGGCAAGAAAAGAGCAGAAGCAAGTCTAAAAGGGTCCACATTGGAACCCTCGAAAGGGATTAAGCAATGGCTTAGGGCATCTATAGGGGACGCAATTGCTAGCTCTTCTCGCGAAAATATAGATGTCTTCCGTGGTGTGATGAAATCCTTTAACCTTTTGGAAAAACCGGGAGATTTCCTTAAAAATAGAAAAATTCGAAGGATAATATTTCAATACATGCTGCGGGACGGAAACGAAATAGCTCAGCTCGTTATCAAAGCGGTCCAGGCCGACTAGAAATGATCGGATTAGTAACCGGAAAAGATGCTGCGTAGATATCTGAAGAAGTTAAAAAAAACTTTGCCAAAAAAAGAAAGTTCATCCGTATTCGAACGGTGCTCGTAAATTTTGATGTCTCGTTTATCTCTCCCAATATTCGAGGCTAGTGTATGAGTCTTTTTTGACTCCCTCTATAAGGCCGGATCATTCCGGCCTTTTTTATGGAATAAAAACCTTCGATCGTGTAAGTTCCTTTTTGAAAAAAAGAGAAGGGCAATGGCAGAAAACAAAAAAGGCAGAAAGTATTCCTCTCTCGTCGTTGACGGCAAGGAGAAAGCAGCCGCGCGAGCTATGCTCCACGCGGTGGGCTTCACCGAGGATGACTTCAAGAAATCACAAGTTGGGATTGCCTCCACTTGGAGCAACCTGACTCCATGCAATATGCACATTAACGAATTAGCTGATGCGGCCGGTTTAGGCGCTGATGAGGCTGGTGGCAAAGCAGTTACTTTTAACACAATTACTGTATCCGATGGCATCAGCATGGGCTCTCCCGGAATGCGTTACTCACTTGTGTCGAGAGAAGTCATCGCAGATTCAATCGAAACGGTAGTATGTGCCGAAGGGTTTGATGGATTCGTGGCGATCGGTGGATGTGATAAAAACATGCCGGGCTGTGCGATGGCGATGGCTCGTATCAACAGACCCAGCGTTTTCGTTTATGGCGGCACGATCCAGCCGGGAAAAAACAGAAGAGATGTTGTGTCAGTCTTCGAAGCGGTCGGACAGCATGCGGCTGGAAAAATCTCAGACATCGAGTTAAAAGAAGTTGAGTCCACCGCGATCCCGGGGCCAGGATCCTGTGGGGGCATGTACACCGCGAACACAATGGCTTCCGCAATAGAGGCGCTAGGCCTTTCTCTACCCAACTCATCTGCTCAAGAAGCAATTTCAGAAAACAAACGGGCAGACAGCTATGCGGCAGGGGCTGCGGTATTAGAGCTAATTAATAGGGACATAAAACCGTCGGATATTCTTTCTTTGAAATCCTTTGAAAATGCCATTACTACTGTCATAGCGCTGGAAGGTTCCACGAACGCCGTCTTACATTTGTTAGCGATTGCCCAAGCTGCGAACATTCCGCTAACAATTGATGATTTTGACAGAATCGGGAAGAAAGTCCCTGTGCTTGCTGATATGCGACCAGCAGGTCAGTATGCAATGAGTGAATTAATAAGTATTGGTGGCATTCAACCTTTGATGAAATCGCTTTTGGAAAATGGTTTTCTGCATGGTGAATGTTTGACAGTAACCGGAAAAACACTGAGAGAAAACTTAGAGAACGTTAAACCCTACCCCAACGGGCAAAAAGTTATCAGATCCTATGATAATCCGATAAAAAGAGATTCACACTTAGTTGTGCTTAGAGGCAACATAGCGCCCGAAGGAGCAGTCGCGAAAATTACTGGGCATGAAGGTCTTTCTTTTGAGGGAAGTGCAAAATGTTTTCAAGGCGAGGAAGCGGCATTAAAGGCGATACTAGATGGCGACGTTGTCGCAGGAGATATTGTGGTCGTCAGATATGAGGGACCAAAGGGCGGGCCGGGAATGCGAGAAATGCTATCACCGACTAGCGCCATAAACGGAAGAGGGCTAGCTAAGAGTGTAGCATTAATCACTGATGGTAGGTTCTCAGGGGGATCCCACGGTTTCGTTATAGGACACATCTCACCAGAGGCATACGAGGGAGGACCTCTTGCACTGCTTAGAGATGGTGATCGAATCACGATAGACGCAGAATCGAAAACAATTGACGTAGATTTGACTCAAGAGGAGCTGGCTTCGAGAAAAAAATCCTGGTCAAAACCTCAGCCCTACGCAAAAAAAGGGCTGCTAGCCAAATACGCCAAGCTTGTCAGCTCCGCCTCGCTGGGTGCGGTGACAGATCTGTAGATCTTCACGAGTGTTTTTTTATTTTTTTATCAAGATAAGTGAGCCGCTCTTTCCAAGAGAGCGTAGGCGTGCTTATGCACAAGAAAAGTAATCTGGAGAAAAAATTATGCCTTTCGTGCGGGAGGCCTTTTAGCTGGCGAAAAAAGTGGCAGTTTAATTGGACAGAAGTGAAATATTGCTCCAAACGCTGTCGAGGAAAAAAAAACCGAGTCTACAACAATTAGCCTGAATCGCTCGCAGCCATGTCGTAACCCTTATCCCGCCAAGTGTGCCTGAAAACAGACCATTTCCCTTGTGAATTTTTTATAAGCACATCAAAGTAAGCGTTATGGCTTCGGGACGCCTGAATAGCGCCAGGCTGATTAATCGCCTCCTGACCTTCTTTTAACTTAAGATAAATTACGTATTCGTATTCCGCGATTGCCACATCACCCAAGATATCGACGCTAGGCTCAACCTTTACATCAATCTCGTAATCAGCCGATGCGAAAACGGGTTTTAAAAATTCCTTATATTTTTCCTTTCCCTCGAATGGCGGACTACCCGGGGGCATTAGTTTGACATCCTCATGCAAAACCGAGACGTAAGATTTAATGTCTCCCTCTTCAACAGCAACAATCCATGTTCTGTAAAGATTTGTAATCTCCTGAATTTCGTCCCCAATTGTCGATGCCGAGAAGAGGAACAAACCAACTACAAAAAAAATGAATCTCATTTATTTAATCTCCTCACGTGACAAATTCAATATTCTCCTATTCTTTAGCTCAGATTCCAAAATTCCCGAGAATATCATCGCGATCCAAAGCCTGATTTACAATTCCTGCAGAGAATCCAGGTTTGTCATTTTGGAACCTTAGTAAATATCTTGCGTGAACGAAATTAATCACAATATCACCAGATACTTGATCTTAGGTTCTCCGGCAAATAGAGATCGTGCTCTGAGCCAACACCAAACGCTTCATACCAACCAGACATATTTCGAACCACTCCATTTACTCGATATTTTTGCGGAGAATGGGGATCAGATTTTAACTGTCTCAATAAAAACTCATCCCTGCTAGAACCTCTCCATGCCTGAGCCCAAGCAAGAAAGAATCTCTGATAACCTGATAAACCATCTAAAATCACATCCTCTTTCCCACGCATACTAATTTTGTAAGCTTCAAACGCTATCTCCAAACCACCAAGATCACCTATGTTTTCTCCTAAAGTAAATGAACCGTCAATATAGTGACCAGGAATTACTTCAAACGAGTCATATTGTTCTACTAGCAATGTTGTTTTTTTCTCGAAGTTCTTACGATCTAACGACGTCCACCAATTTCTCTTAGTTCCAGTCGAATCATACTTAGAACCTTGATCATCGAATCCGTGTCCCATTTCATGGCCGATTACGCCACCGATGGCACCATAATTGACGGCATCGTCAGCTAGGGGATCAAAAAATGGAGCTTCCAATATACCGGCAGGGAAAACAATTTGGTTAAAACTGGCCATATAATAAGCATTTACGTTGTGTGCGCTCATAAACCACTCGGTTCTATCAGTTTTCTGATCTAATTTGCTAATGTCCCTTTTTTCAAAAAAGTTTTGAATGCGCCTCGCATTCAAGAATAAATCGTCTTTTTTTATTTCTATTGAAGTCAAATCCTCCCACTTTTCCGGATACCCAATTTTTGGCTCAAATGAAGCTAATTTCCTGTAAGCCTCGGACTTTGTTTCTTCTGTCATCCACTCAATCGCCTCAATACGATTGCGGAAAGCTTTTTGTAGGTTATTGACCAGTTCATTCATCTTTATTTTTGAACTTGGCGGGAAATATCTTTCCACGTAAAGCTCTCCTAACAAACCTCCGAGGCCGTATCGGGCACCCACTCTTTGTATTCCTCTCTTCCATCGAGGTAATTGTTCTTTCTGTCCAGTCAGCACTTTGCGAAATTCAAAATTCATCAAATCTAATTTTTCGGATAGCAAGCTAGAATTTTTCCTGACTAGATGAAAAATTAGATAATTCTGCCAAGTTTCTAATGATTGATTTTTAGTCAGTGCGATCAGAGGATCTAGAGTATCCGGCTGGTTTACATTCAACGCTTTAATGGAAAAAACACCCGCATTTGAAAAAAATTTATCCCAATCGAAACTAGGATGGGCGCTCTTTAAGTCAGTATAAGTTGTAGGATTTAAAGTCTTGTCTCTGTCACGGCGATCTGCCCTTGGCCACTGAACTAGGGCAATTTGCCGCTCGAGGTCTAATACTTTCCTCGCGCTGCTGTCCGGAGAATCAATACCCACCAACTCAATAACACTCGCAATGTATCTCTTATAATGAAGCCTGATATTCCTAAAACGTTCTGTATCCTCTAAGTAATAATCCCTATCGGGCAGGCCCAAACCGGAAAGACCAAGCTGGATCTGGTATTGATCAGGATTCAACGGGTTTACAGAAACTCGAGCGTAAAACGGGCTTGCTCCCGAAACAAAGTATTGTCTGCCAAATTCACTCGCTAAATCCGACCGACTGGTAATCGATTTAATTCGTTTGATATCCTTTTTCAGTGGCGCTAGCCCAAGCTGATTGAGCAGATCGGTATTCATCCAACTTGCATAATAATCTGTGATTTTTTGTTGTGAGGCGCTCCTCGTTGACCCTAGGTCATCCTTATTCTCTACAATTTCCAACAAACGTTTTTCTACTCTCTCTCTGAGTTCGAGCCAAACACCGTGTCTGGATCGATCAGAAGGGATTTCATTGTCTGTCACCCATTTTCCATTTGCATATTCGAAAAAATCATCTCCTGGATCAACTTCGTTATTTCGGGCCGAGAGATCAATCCCCCAATCTCCATAATAAGGTTTAGAAGAATTTTCGGGTGTGCTCAGATGTGAACGAAAATCACAGCCGACTAAGCTCAATAAAAATCCAAAAAAAATAATTATGCGCAATTCCTTCACCTTAGTTTTTTTTCTCGTCAAAATAACGTTAGAGATGAAAAAATCTTCCTTAAACTTTCTGATAGAACTTATTTTGATTAACAAAACCATTAGCAAGCCATGGCTGATTTCATGCATCTATTCCTACCGCATAAGAGATATTTTTTAAACCGTCTCTCTCTAACAATTCGACTAAGTCATGCTTTATTTTCTTTATTAGACTCGGACCTTTATAGACTAGCGCAGTATAAAGCTGCACCAAGGAAGCACCGGAGCGGATTTTTTTAAGGACGTCTTCCGCAGACTCAATTCCACCCACACCAATCAAAGTCGTCTGACCTTTTGTAAGCTGGTAGAGTTGAGAAAGAACACGGGTAGAAGGTTCAAAAAGAGGATTCCCTGACAATCCTCCCTTTTCGTTCTTGTGATGGTTCCGAGATTTTACCGGTCGCTCTATTGTTGTGTTCGATACTATTATTCCGTTAATCGACATTTTCCTAGCGACCTCCGCGATTTCCTCTAGCTCCTTTATTTCGAGATCAGGAGCGATTTTGACAAGGACCGGTACCTCTTTAATCATTGATGCTCTGACCTGCGCAATAATCGCACCCAGTGCTTCAGCAGATTGGAGGCCTCTTAAACCCGGGGTATTTGGCGATGAGACATTTATTGCTAAGTAGTCCGAATAGGGAGATAGGGCCTTGGCTCCATCACCGTAATCGAGGATTCTATCAAAGGATTCTTTATTGGCACCTATGTTTACCCCAAGAACGCCAAGTTTTCGTGTTGCCTCAGACCTTTTTTCCAATCGGTCTACCAAACGCTTTTGCCCATTGTTGTTAAAACCTAAGCGATTAATTAACGCGTGATCCTGTATCAATCTAAATACGCGCGGCTTTGGATTCCCAATCTGAGGCCGAGGCGTAACAGTACCAATTTCGGTAAAACCAAAACCGAGTTTCAACAAAGCGTCAGGAACCTCTCCGTTTTTGTCAAAACCTGCTGCCATACCGAGAGGGTTCGAAAAATTAAGGCCGAGAGCCTCAACTGCCAAACGAGGGTCGTCTTGATTAGCAGCTGAGAGTAAGCGAGATCCCCAGCTAAGTCCCTTCAGGGTAAGACGATGAGCCAGTTCGGGTTCAAGAGAAAAAAGAATTGGTCTTAATAAATCGTAAACCGTCATTTTACCTAAGGCTTTCGGCCAATTTGCAAGGAGGTAGTATTCTACCAGTATAGCTAAGTGTCCCCAATTCGAAATTCTTTTATCGGTATAATTGTTCTGGGGTTTGGTACGTAGTTAAATAAATACGAAACCAACGAAGAAGATCATGAACAGCCAAAATTCATTACGACTTGCAATCGATATAGGGGGAACCTTTACGGATCTAGTTCTGGAGACCCCAGATAAAGGGTATATCTCGCACAAGCTACTAACAAATCATGATAACCCTGAGCTGGGCATACTTACCGGAATTGATAATGTCCTCAAAAAGGCTGAACGAAGCCCTAGCGAACTCAGTTTGATTGTCCACGGAACTACCCTTGCGACCAACGCGCTGATCCAGCGCACAGGGGCAAAGGTTGCGTTTCTAACAACTAAAGGTCACATAGATACCCTAGCGATAGCGCGAGAGGAAAGATTTGAGCAATACGACATTAATATAGATAGGGCTCAACCGCTTGTGCCCAGACATTTGAGAATACCTATTACTGAGCGACTGACTCGCGAAGGAGAAGTTTTTGTAAGCTTACACAAGTCGACTATTTTAAAGGCTTTAAAAATTATAAAAAAAGAAGCCGCAGAGAGTATAGCAGTTGGCTATCTTCACTCGTACGTCAACCCTGCGCATGAGCTGAAGACACGGGAAATCCTAAAACAGCATCGACCAGATTTAGACGTATCAATTAGCTCAGAAGTTGCCCCAGAGATTCGCGAATATGAAAGATTTTCAACCACTGTTTGTAACGCCTATGTGCAACCGCTGATGGCGAGCTATCTGGGTAAGATTAAAGCGGGTCTTGAAGGAAAGGATATAAAATCTCCGTTTCTTCTCATCACATCTGGGGGCGGACTAACCACCCTAGAAACGGCCAGCAAATTCCCGATCCGACTCGTAGAGTCGGGACCCGCTGGTGGTGCAATACTCGCATCTAAGGTTTCGAGCCAGATAGGAAGCAATGCTTCTTTGTCATTCGACATGGGCGGCACTACTGCTAAATTGTGCCTAATTGATTCCAGCGAACCAAGAATCTCAAGGCAGTTTGAGGTAGACAGGAGCTATCGTTTTAAGAAAGGCAGTGGCTTACCCCTCAAGATACCAGTAATTGAAATGCTAGAGATTGGCGCTGGAGGCGGCTCCATAGCCCACGTTGATAAAATGGACCGAATAAAGGTGGGTCCAGAGAGCGCAGGATCGAGCCCAGGCCCAGCTTGCTACGATTTAGGGGGGAACCAACCGACGGTGACGGACGCTGATCTGTTGCAAGGAAAAATGGTGATTAAAAATTTTCCTTTTTTTCTGAACACAGACCTCGGGACAGAGGCGATCAATAAAATAATATCCGAGAACTTGGGCATACCGGATATTGAAAGCGCACTGGGCATCACAGAGGTAGTTGATGAAAATATGGCCAGTGCAGCGAAAACTCACGCAGCCGAGTATGGCCTAGATCTAGGAGAGAGAGATCTCATTGCCTTTGGTGGAGCAGCTCCGATACATGCAGCTAATCTTGGCTCTAAGTTAAAAGCCAAGAGGATATTGATACCAAAGAACGCAGCGGTTGGTTCAGCGCTTGGATTCTTGTTAGCCGCCGCTTCTTATGAGGTTGTTCGCAGTAGGCATATGAATCTACTCGAACTTAACTTTGAGGTTATTAACAAGCTATACGAAGAAATGCGAGATGAGGCGCTTGCAATCGTCACCTTGGCGGCACCAAAAGCAATTCTTCAAGAAGTCAGACAGATAAGCATGAGATATTCTGGGCAGGGCCACGAGCTAAACATCAGGATTCCCAACAAGGTTTTTTCTGAAAAGCAGGTCCAAGTAGTTAGAGACCTTTTTGAGGCAGAATACGAACGGGTTTACGGGCACAAATTGCGAAACGCAAAGATAGAAATCCTCTCATGGATGCTAACTATTTTCGAAAACACTAACTTTCTCTTGCCAGTTTCGAAAGCTAGAGGAAGTGAATCTCATGCAGAACCGGTGTCGTACCAAACGTTTTATGAGCCCAAGAACGCAGAATTTATCGAAGCGCCCGTATACCAAAGAGAGAGCTTCGAAAATGGCTTTTCTACTAAAGGGCCAGCTATCATTGCAGAGGAACAAACAACTACAATAGTTCCGGTCGGATTTGAATGCCACGCAGATTCTCTAGGCAACATTATTTTGGAAAGAGCTGATGGCTAACCAGGATTTCTCGCTAACTGATCAGATAATATGGGATCGACTAATTGCGATCGTTGAAGATCAAGCACAAACATTAGTCAGGACAGCATTCTCAACGACAGTTAGGGAAGCAGGCGATCTCTCAGCCGGATTGTTTGACACAAAAGGACGCATGCTTGCCCAAGCGATTACTGGAACCCCAGGACACGTAAACGCAATGGCGGCGAGTGTTAAAAATTTCCTAGAGAAATTCAAAATCACATCTCTGAAAGCGGGAGATTCTTTGTTAACAAATGATCCTTGGCATGGCACCGGGCACCTAAACGATTTTACTGTCGTGACACCAGTTTTTTATCAAGATGCGCCAATAGGACTATTTGCCGCGACGTCACACATAGCAGATGTTGGTGGGTTAGGGTTTGGCGCAGACGGGAAACAAGTTTATGAAGAAGGAATCAACTTGCCAATTAATTTTCTTTTTAAAGAAGGAATTGTCAACGCTACTCTTATGGAAATTCTTAAAGCCAATGTCAGAGATCCAGAAGCGGCCGAAGGGGATCTTTATTCTCTTGCTTCTTGTAACCAAGTGGCTGGCGAAACTCTGATTGAAACAATGAAGGAATTTTCTATCTCTGATCTCGACGCAATTGCGGGCAAGATAATTGAGAAATCAAGAAACGCTATGATTGCCCAAATTTCCGAGCTCCCTGAAGGGTCCTGGACTAACTCAATGAAAATCGACGGGTTTCATGAGCCGATCGACCTCAAATGTAAATTAGAAATTTCAACTGAGGGTGTAAGCATTGATTGGGCTGGGACCTCTAAAAAAAGCGCTCAAGGAATAAACGTTCCGTTGACGTATGCGCAAGCCTACTCCTGTTTTGGCATTCGATGTTTGATCGGTAATGACATACCAAATAATAGCGGTTCTCTGAGTGCTATCCAGGTAAGCGCGCCGCTCGGATGTATTTTAAATGCTCCACGACCCTCTGCTGTTTCAGCACGACATATGATCGGACAGATGCTGCCCGATGTCGTGATCGGTGCTTTAGACGAGCCTTTGCAGAAAAACGTTATCGCTGAGGGGGCAGCTTGCCTCTACGGCCCAGTCTTTTATGGGGGTAAAGATTTTATTCCAGAAAGCAAGTGTGAGCCTTTTGTAATGAATGCCTTCTACACAGGCGGAACAGGCGCCCGCCCAAAAAAAGACGGCTTGTCTTGTACCGCTTTTCCTTCAGGTGTTCGAGGAACACCTGTAGAGATAGCAGAGACGTGTTCACCGATGATTATGTTAAAAAAAGAATATAGAGCAGGCTCCGGGGGCCAGGGGGAGTTCAGAGGTGGACTTGGACAAAGGATCGAGTTTGCGCATATCAAAGGAGAGTCATTTTATGTGTCAAAAATGTTTGATCGAATCAAAAACCCACCGAGAGGAAGGCACGGCGGGGGTGCAGGAAGATCGGCAAAGGTATATTTAAAGGGTGATAAGGTGTTGAATGGTATGGGAAGAGAATTAATTCCTGCCGGAAAAACCTTCGTGCTAGAGACAGCAGGTGGTGGTGGGTTAGGCAAAGCAAAGAATCGCGATCCCAAATTGAGAGAAAAAGATAAGAAGGAAAGATTGGTTACGGCGACCCTCCCGGAATTCTTAGAAAAAATCTTCTTGTTTTTAAGATTTAGGACAAAAAGCTGATGTCCTAAACTGTTTATTTGTTAATAATTACCGGAAGGTGAGAGTATCCTTTAACGAAAGAGGAGTTGACCATTGTTACTGGCCCAGTCATCTCAATCTTTTTAAATCGCTTTAAAATCTCTTCCCAAAGCACTCGAAGTTGCATCTCTGCGAGGCGATTCCCCATGCAGCGGTGGATCCCAAAGCCAAAGGAAAGATGCTTCCGTGCGTCTGGTCTGTCAATTAAAAAACGATCCGCGTCAGAGATGGCTGTGCTGTCCCGATTTCCAGACACATACCACATGAGAACCTTATCACCTGCCTTTATATTCTGGCCGCCCAAGACTGTGTCTTTCATAGCTGTTCGACGCATGTAAGCCAAGGGCGTTTGATATCGAATTATTTCAGAGACCATGTTGGGAATCAGGCTTTGGTTTTTAATCAATTTTTGGTATTCCAACGGGTTTTCATTTAGGAACTTAATTCCTCCCGAGATGGAATTGCGGGTTGTGTCATTCCCACCGACGATGAGAAGAATAAGATTTCCCAGATACTCCGCTGGATCCATATTCTTTGTAGATTCTCCGTGGGCTAACATTGAAATCAAATCGTTTCTGGGAGGCGCATTAACTCTCTCATTCCAGAGCTCTGTGAAATACTCCAGACACTCAAGTAGTTCTGCTCTCCTTTGCTCTTCACTCTCAATGATTCCAGACTGCTCATCCGCTGTTGCCACGTCTGACCAACGAGTAAGCTTTCTGCGGTCCTCAAACGGAAAATCAAAAAGAGTCGCTAGCATCTGAGTTGTAAGTTCTATGCTTACCTTATCGGCCCAATTAAACTCAGTATTAAGGGGCAAAGCATCAAGAATGTCTCCGGCACGCTTTCTTATTGTGCTCTCCATTTTAGCGAGATTTTTCGGCCCGACCACAGGACTCACCTCTTTTCGCTGTTTATCGTGTTTTGGCGGGTCCATCGCAATAAACATAGGTAAAGGAAACTCTTCCTCTGGATCTGTCGCCACAATTGAACCTTCCGAGGAATAGGTCGCGGGATCAGTATCCACCGACATTATGTCTTGGTACCGAGTAACGTTCCAGAAGGAACCAACTACTTCATGATCCTGCTGATAATGCACAGGTGATTCTTTCCTGAGTCTCTCAAAAATCTTTACATGAAAATCGTTATGAAAAATATGCGGGTCAACAAGATCAATATCAGATAAGGGGATCTCTTTTGGATCCAGGCTTTTCCATTCTAAATTAGTTGCTTCACTCATTTTTTTCTCCCAATGACTGGTCGCATAAAGGCGCATTATGGTCCGCCTTTTCGAGCATTATAGGCTAATTGTATTCATATTGAGCCTTTTTTAAGCGCTTTGCTTCGCTGATAACATACTGGTGCACTGCATAACTGTCCTGTTTAGTTAGAGAACCTGAAAAGCTTACCATCCCCCGATCTTTCAGGATCCCGCCTAAAACGATGTCTTCAAAGATAAGATGTTTACCGGGAACAAGGTATCTCAGGTCAGGAATAACACCCCCGGAACGAACGCCAGCACCATGGCACACGCCACAGTATTTGTGGTACATAAATTTCCCATGGGCGATTTCCTCTTCACTTGCTGCTACTACAGGCAAATCAGGGACTACTGGATCCTGATCCATTACCGGGGGAAGTTCAATTTCTCCGCCTAATTTATAAGTAAGAATCCGTCCCCTTGGCTTCAAGTTGTAATCCTCAGCAGCGCCAGCACTAAGAGCAAAAGCGCCCCCCCAGCCAGCCACTATGGTGACGTATTGCTGTCCGTCTACTTCATATGTTACCGGTGGCGCTATGGCACCCGTTTGGGTCTCAGCTGACCAAAGCTCCTCGCCAGTATCAGCCCTGTAGGCAACAAAATAACCGGCTGAGTTGCCCTGAAAAATCAAATTCCCAGCCGTGGACAACATTCCCCCGTTCCAAGTGCCCGCATGCTGAATTCTCCAGACTTCTTTTTGCTCCACCGGGTCCCAGGCCGATATAAAGCCCCTTAATAATCCGTCTACTTTGGAATCAACGCTTTTTTCTCCCGTAGGCATCCCAAGCCGCCAATCGTTTGCTAAGTTCCAACGACCCTCTTCATAAACAAAACCAGGCTCATTACCATAACCAAAAGGCATATCTAGGGCAGGAATATATACATACCCAGTGTCCGGACTGAACGTCATCGGGTGCCAGTTGTGTCCACCTAAAGGACCAGGTTTATGATAGGCGGCCTCAATTTCTCCAGCCGACATGCCTCTGAGAACATCAATTTGCTCCTCCAAAGGTAAGTCGATCAGGGGATTAGAAACCTGATATCGTGCGTTTTCAGTCTCTACAGGCCGTCCGGTCTCGGGATCCACATGGGTTGCCCAGGTAACGGGTACATATTTCTCCGCAGAGATAAACTCCCCAGTCTCCCGGTCAAGAACATAAAAGAACCCGTTTTTAGGAGCCTGCAAGATTGCTTTTCGAACTTCCCCACCAATGTTTAGGTTTGCCAATATCATGTGCTGAGTCGCGGTATAATCCCATGTGTCCCCAGGTGTTGTTTGATAATGCCAAACGTATTCTCCTGAATCCGGTTTCAGAGCGACAATTGAAGATAAGAATAGATTGTCTCCACCCCCTGGACTCCGCACTATTTGGTTCCAAGGGGATCCATTGCCCACTCCTATGTAGAGTAGGTCAAGCTCTGGATCATAAGCCATTGAGTCCCAAACGGTGCCACCGCCGCCCATTTCCCACCAGTTCCCCGTCCAAGTCTTAGCCGCCTTAGCCATGGTCTCGGATTCGAAGGGTTCAGAGGGGTCGCCTGGGACCGTGTAAAATCTCCAAACCTGTTCACCACTTTCATGGTCGTAAGCAGTGACATAACCTCTCACGCCATACTCAGCGCCGCCATTTCCAATAATTACCTTGTCTTTAATAACTCTCGGAGCGCCAGTTATTGTATAGGGCTTAGACCGGTCGATCGTATTGACGCTCCAAAACTGATCGCCTGTCTCAGCATTGAGCGCTATCAACCGCCCATCAATGGTTCCCACATAGACCTTCCCCTTCCAAACAGCCACTCCTCGATTGACAACATCACAGCAAGCATTTGCTCCCCAACTCTTCGGGACTTCGGGATCGTATTTCCAAATCAATTCTCCAGTTACCGCATCGTTCGCATACACGACACTCCAAGAGCCCGTGGAGTACATCACCCCATCAACCACAATTGGCGAGGCCTCAAGCCCTCTGTCAGTTCCAGTATCAAAGTACCAGGCCAGACCTAATTGCTCCGCGTTTCCGGCGTTTATTTCAGAGAGCGGACTATATCTCTGCTCATCGTAGGTTCTGGCGTGAGAAAGCCAACTGCCAGGTTCTAGATCTGCATTGACGATCCTCTCACCGTCTATCCCGCCAGCCGGGAAAGATTTGAGCCTCGTTAGATCCGGCCCAACACTCTCGGTTGAGGGATTTTTTGTGAGCAATCCGCTTTCAAAAGGATAACCAAATATCAAAGTAAGACCGAGACCGAGCGCGACTAGCGCGAATACAATTTTTCCCATATTGAAATCATCCCCAACCGTCGTCCCCCAAATCCTACGCTAGCAGGACGTTTCAAACAATGGGTACAATTGAGCAGGTCTTGGTATTAATATCGAAGGTAATTTGAACTTCAGCTCTCTCGAGTTGCCTTTTAACATCTGATTTTTTCTGATCGAGCGAGTATTCGCTTGCACCGTATTCGGTCCCCTCTCTCAAGACAAACTCCTCTATTATACCTTCCAAAGCTGGCGCAGAGAGCTCATCCCAAGGAATGATCATGCTTGGTCCCTATTTCCATTAATTTGGCACGGCGTATTAGGCATCATCAGCCTCAATTAACGGAATCTTTGCTTGGGTCTTTGCTAGGCCTTTAAAATCAAATTTAGACTCATCTAATAAATGTGATGGAACCAGCGATTGAGTTGCTCTAAAAATAGTCTCTATCCGGCCCGGGTGCTCTTTATCCCAAGATTGCAACATCTTTTTGATGGTTGCGCGTTGCAAACCATCTTGCGACCCACAGAGATCGCACGGAATTATGGGAAATTCGCACATTTCGGCGTAACGGCCAATATCTTTCTCTCTGCAATAGGCTAACGGCCTAATGACAATATTTTCAGAGTCATCGCTCAAAAGCTTTGGCGGCATAGCCTTCAGCTTCCCTCCGTAGAACATGTTGAGAAACAAAGTTTCAATAATGTCATCACGATGATGCCCCAAGGCAATCTTTGAGAAATTATTCTCTTTTGCGTACCGGTAAATAATTCCTCGACGGAATCTAGAACACCAACCACAGTAGGTTTTGCCACTGGGGACCATGTCGACAACAAGCGAGTAAGTGTCTTCCTCGAGCACAACGAAATCAACATTTCGCCCTTTTAAATATTCCGGTAAAACGCGCTCTGGAAATCCAGGCTGTTTTTGATCAAGGTTAAAAGCTAGTATCTCAAATTTAATCGGGGCGTGATCCCGTAGGCTAAGCAGGATATCCAGCATGGTAAAAGAATCTTTTCCACCAGATAGGCAGACTAAAACCCTATCGCCATCTTCAATCATATCGAAATCTGAGATTGCTTTAGCGACAGAGCGCCTGAGTTTTTTATTTAGCTTATTTTTTTCTAAACGCGTATCAGCCATGTCTATATCTTTTCGGATCCCTCTCGGATTTTATTTTTCGGATTTTTTCAAGATGCTTTTGCTAATCGTACTTTTAATTTTCCCGCTACCATCTTTCAGCGGGGTAGTTCTCCTTTACCATCATGTCGCTGACGATACTCCAGTCGTAACGAGCATAACAATAGCTCAGTTTGAGCGCCATCTAGAGACAATTGAAGAGAACGGTTACGAGGTTGTTCCTCTCGAAATGCTGACGCAAACATCTCTGAAATCTTTTAGTTTGGATAAAAAGCTATCTATAACTTTTGATGACGGCTACAAGAACATACTAACCAACGCTTTTCCCCTTTTAAAGAAAAGAGGTTGGCCATTCACCATTTTTGTGTCGACAAAGTTCGTAGGGATAAGCAAAAGCTATCTTAGCTGGGAAGATCTGGATTACCTGGAACGCAATGGGGCAACGATCGGCAATCATACTCATTCGCACGGTCATTTGGTCCGACTTGGACCCAACGAGACTGAAGGAGATTGGCTGGCCCGAGTTGAATCGGAAATAATTACGGCAAGAGAAATACTTAACGAAAAGGGACACAATTCCCAAATTTTTGCCTACCCTTACGGAGAATATAATGAGAAGGTACGGAACATAGTCGGAAAGTTAGGGATGATGGGCTTTGGTCAACATAGCGGAGCCATAGGCCCAGCATCAGATCCCTTAATACTACCGCGTTTCCCACTTGCCGGCGTTTATACTGGAGTGGATGCCCTGGCCGATAAACTAGGAAGTTTGGCAATGCCCCTCGAAACAAGGTATCAGCCACCTCTAGTCGGAGAAAATTTAAGGCCTTCTCTGAAACTTAAATTCACGGATCCTACGCTACGGCTAGAGCGAGTAAACTGCTTTGGACCGGGTGGTTTAATGGAGGTTAGTAAAATTTCTAGCACCGAGATTTCGATAAAACCAAAGCAGGAGTTGCCCGTAGGTAGATCTCGTTACAACTGCACTCTACGAAATAAAAATCGTTATTTCTGGTATTCACAATTATGGATGAGAAAAAATATCGACGGCACTTGGTATAAGGAATAATTTAAAGTTCTTTTAAACAAACTAGTACTCCCGAAGCACCTCAGAGGGAGGTAGAAAGATAATCTGTCGGACAAAGATCATCCCCAAAAAGGAAACTAGCAAAGAGCTCTGTAAAGGAACCCATACCAGTAGTTCGTAATTTGGTTGATGATTGATTTCAAAAATTGTTGCATCTAAGCTCAGGACTATGATTTCTGCGCCAACGCAGGCAGTAACCCCCGATAAAAAGCCTATCATTAAAAATTCAATGAAAAGGCTGCCTAAAATTTGTTGTCGACTTGCGCCAAAGGCTCTTATTAGCGAGTGCTGTCTGAGCCTCTCATCCATTGAAGCGTAAAGGCTCGAAACTAAAACAGCAGCCGCGGCTAAAAGCATAAGAATTAATAAACTCTGGACAGCAAAAACGATGTATCTGATTATTAGTTTTATCGTCTCTATTATTTTGTCCAACTCCAAGATCGTCAGGGACGGAAAATCCCTAAGCAAAGAATTGAGCAATAACTTCTGATTTTGCTTGAGAAAAAAACTCGTCATATAGGTAGAGGAAAATTCGTTCAGAGAACCTGGGGAGAAAATAAGAAAGAAATTCGGTTGGAAGTTGTCCCAATCAACGGATCTGATGCTTGAGATTTGGGCATTCACCGAGCTGCCCTGAATTAGCACGGTTACTTTATCTTTGACCTTCAAATTGTTTCGCTCGGCAAACTCTTCCTCTACCGACAAGAGTGGGGGTCCATTATAATCGCCTGGCCACCATTCCCCATCAACAACCAAATTCCCTGCAGGAAGCGCGCTGGTCCACGTTAGGTTACGTGCCTCGCGCATCCTGGCGCCTGTTGACGAGTTGGACTGAGTACCGTTTTCATCCTTAGTCACGGACTGATCATTTAAATGTGTAATTAGGCCGCGGATCATCGGAAAAAACTCTCTTGGTTCTATCGAGAGATTATCCAACCTTCTTTGAACTTGATCGATCTCTTCAATAGACACATTTATCACAAAATGATTTGGGGCATCATCCGGAATATTCCTCTGCCAATCTTCGATCAACGTTGTTCTGAGGATAAATAGGACTAAAAACATCATAATCGCCAGACCAAAAACAAGGACTTGCGCGCTGCTTTGAACTGCCCTCTTTTTCAGCCCACTCAAAGAAAGTCGCCATATGCTTCCTGCACGGGCACCCAACCTGCTCATACCTTTGATCATCAGCAAGACGACCAAAAAGAAAACAATCGAAGTAATCAACACCCCAAAAAAAAGAACGAGTGTTAATAGTAGATCCAAGGAAAATAAGACCAACAGGATTAAGATACCGGTCGCTCCAAGGACATAGGTTCGATAATCATTCCGATACAGCTCATTGCTTTTCCGCAACACGCGCATTGGCTGAGCATTAGCTAAGGCTAGAATAGGAAAAAACGCGAAACTAAAAAGACAAAAAAAGCTCATGAAGAATCCAACGAAAATCGGCTCGGGTCCAGGTTGAGGCAGAGAAAAATTGAATAGCGGCCTCAAGGAGCTGAAAATCATTTCTTGTACTCCATAACCGAGACCGCAGCCTAAAAGACCAACTAAAACTGAAAACAGTGAAAACTGAATGAGAAAGATTTTTTTAACAAACGCTGGCGATGCTCCTAGGGTCTTCAAAATTGCAATATGGTCTAAATGTCTATCAACATATCTCTTTGCAGAAAAGGAAGTGGCAATCCCGCATAGAATAACGGTCAACAAGCTTCCTAACAAAAGAATTCTTTCGCCCCTGCCAATCGCTTCGCCTAAAGTCTCAGAGGCATTTTTTGGAGTTATAACTCGCATGGGTTCGGGAAGATCTCGGTTGAGGTCTTGTTGAATTTTTTTAATTACCTTGGGATCTCCGGCGACAAGATACCGGAAGTTTACTCTGCTACCTGGTTGAAGGACCTCTGTACGATCAAGATCAGCCACGTTGATTAAAACTCTTGGGGCAGCACTCTCAAAGCCACCAAAGCTATCTGGCTGGCGAACTAAAACCTTTGATACCGTTAGCGCTGCCGACCCGATCTCGACCGAACGACCGATACTTATATCGAGCGAGGGAAACAAGCGGCTTTCCAGCCAGATCTCACCAGGTCGGGGCACTGATCTTGCTTTCTCAGCGTCTCCAAAAGGTTTATTTCCCGACAGGAGAACTCCTCTAAGAGGATAGGCTTCGTCCACAGCTTTAACAGACACCAATTGTGCCTCCTCCCCGAAAAACATCATCGTTAGGAAACTAGCGGTTCTTGAAGTCATGAGACCAGGCACTGATGAAACTTGAGGGAGTACTCCTTTATCATTTATAGGTTCATCAGAGGAAATAGCAAGATCAGCCGCTAAGAGAGAAGAGGATTCAATCAATAAAGCCTGCTGAAGACGGTCTGAAAAAAGAGTAATGGTTGATACCGCTGCCACCGAAATCACAAGCGACACCAAAAGTAAATTGAGCTCGCCACTAACGAAATCCTTTTGAACGAAACGGAAAATCCCTTTTAGATTAAACAAAAAATACCCACTATCTGTTTTATGAAAATTTCATCACAGCGCTATCCCGGATTCGAGCCGTAAACTTCGGTCACAATACTTGGAAAGCATTTGATCATGAGTAACCAGAACAAGAGTGGTACCTAATTCCCTATTCAACTCGAACATAATGTCAATTACCCTTCCACCTGTCGCTGAATCCAGATTTCCTGTCGGCTCGTCGGCAAAAAGAATATCTGCCGAGGAAGCAAAGGCCCGTGCAATTGCAACCCTCTGTTGCTCTCCCCCAGAGAGCTGATTAGGTTGGTGATGCACTCTGTTCGACAACTCAACGCGATCTAAAAGTTTCAAAGCCCTATCCTCTGCATCCTTATCACCTCTGAGTTCAGACGGAAGCATTACATTTTCTAAAGCTGTCAAGTTTGCCAAAAGTTGGAACCCTTGGAAGACAAAGCTCACATGATTGAGGCGCAAATTGGCTCTCTGCTCTTCACTCAAACGAGTTATTTCAGACCCGTTAATCCAAATCTCTCCTTTGGTCGGGAGATCAAGTCCCGCTAACAGGCTCAGGAGTGTAGTTTTTCCAGATCCAGAGGTACCCACAATAGCGAACGATTCAGAGTAGTTGATATCTAAGTTAATTCCTTTCAAGATGGTTAGTTCGTGTTCATTCAACTGAACAGTTTTCTCAAGGCCCTTTGCTTCAATGATTTTACGTATCACTTTTTTTCTCTTGATATTAAGCGTTCCATACCACGCATCATCCCAAAACAATACGATAGTAGTATATGGCGACAGTATAAGCGCGGCATATGGTATCGATAGTTCGAAAGGATGGGTCAATATTCTCCGCAAGCGGTTAGCAGATAATACGGAAGATGTTACAATAATCAATGCGAGCGTATCGGGAGAAACATCAAAGGGCGGCGCAGTAAGAATCGACAAAATACTCAGTAAGCACAACCCAAAAACTCTGATTTTAGAATTGGGAGGCAACGATGGGCTGCGTGGATACCCAATCTCAGATATTTCCTCAAATTTAGAAACAATCATTACGACCTGTCTAGCCCAAAACATTCAGGTAGTGCTTATGGGAATGATTATCCCTCCAAACTATGGAGTTCGTTACAGTTCCGCATTCAGCGCTATCTTCTCTAAGCTAGCTTCTAAATACGAATTGCAATTTATACCAATTCAACTAAAGGGAACGTTAACGGATAAAACATTATTGCAGGCCGATGGAATCCACCCCAACGAAAAAGGACAAATCGTGATCTTTGAAAAGGTCTATGCCGTCCTCACTGACCTGATCTAAAAGTCTTTCTCTAGGCTGCGCGCTCTGGCTTTCCAGTCAGCCATAACGGAGTTTAAACATGAGTAAAACTCAAAATCGTGAGGCCAGCATCTTAGATGACAAAGCTCGTGAGCAATAACATAATCTATGTTCTCGAGCTGAGTTTTCATTAACATAACATTCAGCGTAATCACTCCCGACTTAGAACAATTCCCATACGAGCTTTTCATCTTCCTATACTTTACAGATCGAGGAGCGATTGGGTCGTCGAAATACTGGTTGATCCGTTCAATCCTTTCCGGGATAAGTAATTCCATTTCGTCTCGATACCATTTAACAACCACCCGTTCAATTTTGGCCGAGCACTCTTTACTCGGACGTTTTAGAAAAAGGATATCACCAGAAATTCGAAAAACCTGCCTCGAATCTACCAACCTTAATTGATAAAGCTTGCCTAAAAAACGAACTCTTCCGCAATCGACATACTTATTTTCCCTGTTTGATTGGAGAAAGTTTTGCCGAAGCCGTTCCACTAACCAATCTTGATTTTTCTCAAGAAACCTATGGGCTTCTTCCAGTGAACAGTGCTTCGGAATTTTTAACTCTGGGGATCCTTCAGGACCTAAAGCGAGCACCATAGATTTTCTCGCAGCCCGAGAGACTTTGACCGGGATTAAGCTTTTGCCAAGATTTAAAGCGATCAAAAACTGTGGCGGTGCAGTTTTTTCTAAGACCAACCAGGACCTCTCAATAGAAACGCTCTAACTCCTCCACTTAAATGAATTGTTCTCGGACGCTTTCCCACCAAGACAGGCAGGAGAGTCAGAAATTTCTTTATTCTTTAATAACCACTCTTCTGAGGTATGGGTATGTATCGCTAAAGCATGGACTGGGCCATTGAGTTCCTCAGTTAGAGCTTTGTTAACAGCACGATGCCGCTGGACTAAGCGAAGGCCTTCAAATTGGGGGGATATCAAGATTACTTTAAAATGTGTCTCAGAATTCTCCGGAACATTATGAAAACGGCTTTCGTTGACTACCTCTAGATAATCCAAATCAAACGCTCTAGCGAGTTTGGTTTCTATGTCGTTTTTTACCGACATCTCTCAGCCCTTTTCTGTCAAGGTAAAAACTCTATCCCAATCAGGGGGAGGCGGCCGCTCAAGGTAAAGAGCACAACGTTCGGAGTAAATTTGACTGGGGCCGTCAGAAGCAATGATGTTTAGACAATTGTCGAAGAGGTCTTTTGCCGCAAGAAAATCTTTGTCCTTGTATTTTGCTAACGCATCGTTAAACCGTAGGACAAGTTCACTCAGAATAGACGGTGTCTCGTTTTTCTTGTCAAGCAACTCATAAACGGTCACCGCCTCTTTTTTCCCAACGACTCTTATTGTGTCAAGCTCTCTTACATCAATATGGTCTTTACACGCTTGGTACGTTCGGTCAGAAATCATCATACAAGAGCCATACGCTTTGTTCGCCCCCTCTAATCGCGCTGCGAGATTCACAGCATCCCCCATAATGGTGTAATTCATTCTTTGAGCAGAGCCCATATTCCCAACCACCATTGGTCCAGAATTAAGGCCCATTCTGACCTTTAAATCAGGGATCCCCGCCGCAGCCCAAGTATCCTCTAGCTCAATGATTCTTTTGCTCATCTCTATACTCGCATGACATGCAAGACGCGCATGATCTTTTTGTACAGTTGGAGCTCCCCAAAATGAGATGATTGCATCACCTTCATATTTGTCCACTGTTCCGTCATGGCTAACTATTATGTTACACATCTCAGTGAGATATTCATTCAGCGCTTGCACCAATTGAGATGGAGTCAGCTTCTCGGATATAGAGGAAAAGCCAGCGATATCCGAAAAATAAGCGGTCATCTCTCTCTCCTCTCCCCCTAACCTGACCTTAGCCGGGTCATCCACCAATTCTTCGACAACCTTGGGTGAAAGATACTGGCCGAACATATCCCGAATCATGGTTTTTTGACCCATTTCGGAGAGGTAAAATTTTGCGTTGATTACAATGATAGCGAAGAGCGAAGCAATTAAGGCGTAACTCATAGACAAGATTAGACCAAAATAGACATATAGGATTGTGCAGAAAATAACATGAGCGGTTATAATCAGAATATTAATCGAGTTTCGCGAAAAAGGATTCTGCAGTAACCGGCTCAGCAAAAAAAAGGCTGCGAGGCACATCAGGACTAAGGCCTCAAGATAAAATGACGCTGCTTCCAGGGTGCCCGAGTTCAAGATAGTATTGATGGTATTGGCTATTATCTCAACTCCGTAGACATTTCCAACTGGGGTTTCGAACTCGTCGTGAGCGACTTCGGCGACTTCTCCAATCAACGCAATTTTATTATCAAAGAGAAAAGCTAAATCCATGAGCTCGTCTTCATCAGAGAAGAGTATGTCTAAAGCCGAAACACCAATAATATCATGCAAGCGAGCTACCTTCCCTCCTTGAGCGGGAAGCAAAGGATACTCGATATAAAGTTCATTGAATTGATCTACCTGGACCACTGTATCGGATCCTATCCGAAGTTGATTATCCTCCAGTATGGGCTTACTTTTCAGGTGCATTGAGGCCGCTTTTACCGCAAATGGCCAGGCTCCCGATTTTTTCTGCACCTCCTCATGAATTCGAAGCCTTGTTATGCTTTCGGATATGACGCTCGCTGGACTAATATTGGAGTACCCATTCTCTGAAACTTTAGCGAACCTTTCAATTGGTTGGTTAAGCCCGAGATATTTTGAACCCGAAAACTCAGCCTGAGAAACCATAACCACATTGCCTGCCCTCTTCAAAGAGCTCTCCAAAACAGGATCTTCTCCGTATGCACTCTTAAAATCTAACAACATGTCGACGCCAATGACGCTGGAGCCCATTTGTTTCAACCGGTCAATCATCTTTGCCAGGTCCGTTCTCCGCAGTGGATACATGTCATATTCTGAGTAAAATTCTTCATCCGTGTACACAATAACCACGTCTCTTGCCGGCTCAGTAATTCTCGAGTCCCCAAGGTGAGTTCTTAGAATTTGACGGTAAGAAAGGGTCTCGTCTTCTATCAACGAGAAATTCTCCCTGAACTCGAAAAAGGCGGCCAATGCAAACAGAAGAATCACTGCAAGCAAATCATATTTTTCTTTTATAGTTCCCATCTCGAGATTCCTTTTTTAATCTCGTCAAACCTAGATCCTAATCTTTAACTAGGAATCTTCATTTAGAGAGGCATTATAAAGTCTAGCTTCTCTTTCACGCAGGTTGCTCAGCTTAAGATCCTGATAAGCCTGAATTAAGAGAGGTCTCAGGCCATTGTCATCAGGATTTTCAGCAAAATGTTTCCTAAAAATATCCATCATAGCGACAATAAGACCCTTCTGCTCCAACGCGTTGGCACCAAGTATCACGTCGTCTCCGACCTTTTCAAGCTCGTCTAGGACAACTCTTTCTTGATCAGCAGTCAAAACCGAAAAAACACTATCTTTTTTTGGAATATAAATTATTCCATCATTATCCAAAACCTCAACTCTGAATGTGTGATCGCCTGGAGTTGCTTGAGAGACATCGTAACGGATCATTTCAGAAGTCGATTGAGCAGAAACCTCAATCGGGGATCCATTATCAATGACAAGCCTGTACGAATACTCAGGACAAGCATTTCTCCAGACAAGGTCTGGGTAGGCACTGGAAATTGAAACCTTTCGAATTGTTCGCACTTTGCTATCGCAACCGTCTGTTTCACCAATGCCAGCACTTCGCCTGACCGTTGTGTATCGTTGGGCTTTTGCGAATTTATTATTTAAGCTTTGATAAAAACTTGCATCGCCGGAAATCGATTCAGACAACTCACCAGATATGATGCTTATCTCTGAATTAGAAATTTGTATCTCTGACTCGCCCTCGAGTTGTCGCGAATCTCCGTTTACTTGACTTACAAGCCGGACACTCCCTCCTTTACCTGTTCTCACGCCGTATCCTTCAAACAGATATTTTGTTCTTTTCACTATCTTCCAATCTGAGGATCCTCTCCTATACTCAACATTCCCTTCGGGCTCTACCAGTTTTGCCACAGGGGGAACACTTGCTTTTGTTACAGCGCATAGAGATAGCGATGCGATCAAAGATAGTAGCGCAGTAATTTTTTGGTTCATTTACGTTCTCCGCTTAACTCATTTACATTTAATTAGACTCTAACTTTTAAACCCAGAAACGGGACATGTTCAAGGAAAATGGCCAAGACAAATGATTTTCTATTTTTTCAGACTTTGATTATATGGCTATCTAAGCCAGATGCACAAAATAAAGCTCACTCAAATATTAACTCAAAAAACCTCTTTTACTAAAGATTACAAGATAAATTCGTTAAGACTGGAAAGGAACGATGTTTCCTCAACGATCTAAATTTAGTATCCTGTTTGCAAGTTCAAACAAAATAGAAATATGCTCATATTACTCTCGCCCGCAAAAACTCTAGACTTCGAGACCAAGCCGAAAACTGATAAAGCGTCCAAACCAATTTTTTCGGGAAACGCAAATAAACTAGTGAGAAAAATGCAAGAAAAAAGCCCAGAGGATATTTCAAAGTTAATGGGAATTAGCGCAAACCTTGCCAATCTCAACGTTGAGCGATATCGGAATTTTAATGTTCGAGGTGGCAGCCAAAAACATCGAAAGCAGGCGATTCTTGCATTTAAAGGAGACGTTTACCAAGGACTAAATGTCCAATCTTATAACGAACGCGATTTTACTTTCGCGCAGAAGCATTTAAGAATACTTTCT
>JAYYDI010000154.1:0-3192 GCA_036161055.1 Pseudomonadota bacterium | reverse complement strand
ATGACCTCTAACTTGGGGGCCGAGGAGATTCAGACTGGCCTCACTGCAGATGACAATAATCTTAAGCTTAAAGACTTGGTCATGAGCAAAGTGAGAGAGAATTTTAAGCCTGAATTTATAAACAGAATAGACGATGTGGTTGTGTTCAATCCATTGAGGGAGGCAGAAATCAGAAAGATTTCAATAATTGAACTCAATAAACTGAAATCTCGTTTGGTCTCAGAGGGTATCGAATTTCAGTTTGAATCGGGAGTGGTTGATTTGATCGCCAAAAACGGTTTTTCTGTTTTGGATGGCGCGCGACCTCTAAGAAGATCCATAAGGGAGCTCATCGAGAATCCGGTAGCTGTCAAGTTGATTTCACAGGACAGATCGCGGAAATCTAAGATTAAGGCTCGAATCCAAAATAACGTTATCGTTTTCAACTGAGTACTGTACAAACATACAGAATAATGATACTGTTTGTACGTACAGTATAATACGATTGAGGAGCTTCTCGATGAAGAGTTTGGCGATAATTAATCCAACTAGTTCGCACAGGTCCCGAATCCATTCAAAGTTGGCGATGAAAGCCGCAAAAAAGATGGGGAGAACCAAGTCGAAGCAGAAGGTGGGTAGGAAGGTATTTCATCATTTAAAAATGATGATCCAATTGCAGAGTGATCTTTAAAAAAATGGGTCTCGGAAGATTCAAGATAGTCGCGATGTTCAAGATTTGCGCGTTTTTCGGGGGAATCCCAAAGATTAAGCGCTTTTTAGCTAAGGCTTTTTGAATTTAACAATCTGTGGCTGGCTAACTGAGGGGCACTAAAGCCGGCGTTTTGGCTTGCGCAAAAACCAAGATTATCCTGTATTATTAATGTCGTGAGATAATTTCCGTAAAAAAAGGATTGGGGCGTGTCGGACTCTCCATGGTTTGAAGACCTAAGTGTGGGCGATGAATTTAATAATGTACCCGAGGTAACAATTACCGAAGGTCATTTGGTTGCTCATCAGATGGCTTTTGGCGATCGCATGGCCTTGCCTTTAAGTTGGCCTTTAAGTCAAAGGGTTACAAAATCGCCTACTCCGCTAGTGAACTCTTGTTTAGTGGCAAACATGGCGATTGGATTAAGTACAATTCCCTCCCAAAGAGTGCTCGGGAACCTATTCTACCGTGGGGTTGCATTTAAGCTACCAGTGTTTCTCGGTGACACGCTAAAAGCTAAGACTTCGGTTGTTGCGTTGCGACAAAATACGATAAAGCCGGGAAGGGCTGCAAGCGGTATGGCTGTTCTAAATATCGAAGTCTCAAATCAGCATAATCAGACCGTTTTAAATTTTTACAGATGCCCAATGCTTCCTTGTAAGGATCCCGAGGCAAAAACTGGGAAAAATGATGATTTTGACGCGATATCTCATGAGCTTCAGTTCGACGAGATCAAGGCTCTCGTTCCAAATTGGGATTTTGATGAATTTAGCCCTAGTCAGGTTCCTCTGCGCATAGGACAGAGGATTGTTATCGAACCAAGAGATACCGTTACCATAGCACCAGAGATTGTGCGGTTAACTTTGAATCTAGCTATGACTCATCTTGATTCCAGAAAAGGTGGTTATGCTCAAAGACTGGTGTACGGTGGACACACAATATCTCTAGCTGCGGCTCAAGTTAGTCGCTCGTTACCGGGCTTAATAGCGATTATCTGTTGGTTTCATTGCGATCACCTAGCTCCAGTATTTGAGGGAGATATATTAAGAAGCGAAGTCCTAGTTAACCATCGCGAAAATTATGAACAATTTTCTATACTAGATTTAACAGTAGAGGTATTTGCAGAAAGTGAAACCGTGAAAAAAGAAGAAAGGAAAGTATTGGATTGGCGCTTTGGAGTGATCTCTAAGGGATAATATATGAAAAATGGCATTCTTAAAGGGTTGCGGGTTGTCGAAGGATCCGCGTTTGTTGCCGCACCTCTTGGTGGCATGACTTTAGCACAGTTGGGTGCAGACGTAATAAGATTCGATCCAATAGGTGGTGGCCTCGATTATGGACGTTGGCCGATAACCAGCGAAGGTTCAAGTTTGTTTTGGGCTGGAATGAATAAAGGTAAGCGATCATTCCAAGTTGACATAGGCCATCCAAAAGGAAGAGAGCTTGTGACATCCTTGCTAGCTGGTAACAGTTTGGCTGATGGTATTTTCTTAACTAATTTTCCTGAGAGAGGCTGGTTGGCCTATGAAAAGCTCTGCGCAGAACGAGAAGACCTGATCTATGTGAATATTATGGGAGATCGTCTCGGTGGTTCAGCCTTAGATTACACGGTAAATTGCACAGTTGGTTTCGCAAGCTTGACAGGCAGCCAGGATAATGACGAACCGACAAATTATCTTCTTCCCGCTTGGGACAACATTACTGGGCAGATGGCTGCAATAGCGCTTTTAGCTGCAGAGAGACACCGTCGAATAGAGGGAGAAGGGCAGTTAGTCAAGATAGCGCTCAAGGATGTAGCTGTGGCAACTACGAGTAATCTTGGAAATATTTCTGAGGTTTTAATTAATAGAGAAGACAGAGAAAAGAACGGAAACTATCTTTACGGAGCGTTCGGAAGAGATTTCGAGACCAAAGATAAGAAGCGGTTAATGATAGTTGGCCTTACCCCGAAGCAATGGGGCTCGATAGTGTCAGCCACTGAAAGCGAAGAGGAAATTGTTGCCCTCGAAGTTTCTACGGGCCTAGATTTCAGCAAAGAAGGCGATAGATTTAAGGCAAAAGAGGCTCTTGCAAGGATCCTTGAACCTTGGTTCAAATCAAAAGGTTATGAGGAGGCCTGCACTTTTTTGGACGAGCATGCGGTTTGTTATGGACCTTACAGAACATTTAAAGAGATGGTGGAGGAGGATGCTGACTGCTCACTCGATAACCCTATGATGGGTCTTATCAACCAGCCAGGGATCGGCGATTATCTTGGTTCGGGCTCGCCTATTAGGTTCAGCGAGTCGCCTAATCTAGCTGCAATGCCGGCTCCATTATTAGGTGAGCATACGGAAGAGATTTTGAAAGATGATCTTGGTCTTGGCGATTCGGAAGTTGGAAAGTTATTTAGTGATGGAATAGTCGCTTAAGCAATTTTTACCCGTTTTTGAGATCACGATATTGAGTAGAAACCTTGTTCTTTTGTGCTAAGGTTTAATTTTTCTAAAAACAGAGATTTCGTG
>JAYYDI010000153.1:0-3557 GCA_036161055.1 Pseudomonadota bacterium | reverse complement strand
TCTAACTCTTTTCTCAGCTCAGCGTGCCTCTCCTCCGTTATAGGGTAGTTCCAAATTATAAAACAGGAAGCCAAATAGAACAGCGACGGAAACATTGCGAATAGGAACCTTAGTCCGAAGAGCTGTTCCTCAGAATTCAACTCCGGTGAGACAGTATTAAAACCGATCATCGCTAAGCCGAAGAGCCCAAGGCTGCTACCCACTGATGCTGCTAATTTAGCCGTAAAAGAATAAGTAGAGAAAAAAAGAGCCGCCCTATTCTCACCCGTTTTTAATGTATCTAAATCTATCACATCTGCTTTCATTGAATTGGGTAGGGCGTTGAATCCACCCGCAGCAAAACCAGTAATCATGGTGATTGGTAACATCAGCCAAAAGTCGCCCTCACCAAGCAGCAAGTAAAATGGGTGGGCGAAGCCTATAAGCATGAACGAGCCAACATATGCTCGATGTTTTCCTATTTTTGTCGACAGCCAAACCCAAAAAGGGACTGCTGCGAAATTTGAGAGATAAAAGAACGTTAGCATGTAAATGGCTTTTTCCTCGGCATGCAGAACAAAAGTAATAAAAAAAAGATAAAGCGGCGTGGTGATCGAGAGCGCGGTAGAGCTCACCATAAAAGTAATGATCAAGCGAAGAAAGGGCGTGTTTGTCCCCATAAGTTTTAATCCCTCTAAAATAGGGGTTGCTGCGTTTTCGTAGTTTTTCGGCTCAGGGACCCGTGTAACCGTGAAGAACACGCATATGGGCATCAGTATAAGCATAGTAATTCCTACAACATGCAAGACCACACTGCTTCCGCCCATACCAAAAAATAAAAGCGCAGCTGCAGGCGCCAATTGAGCCACTAGGCTACCAACGACCCCCATCATTGAACGAGCACCCGTTATCCTTGACCTTTCATTGTAGTCTGGCGAAAGCTCTGCCGCCCAAGCGTAATAGGGTATTATCATCATGGTTGTAGCAATTGATAATGTGAACATCCATACGCCCATATGGAAAGCACCGGAGCCCTCTGGCGGAAAGAACAGACGATAGATAGCCAACATCATTATTGGAGTCGCTAAGGCGATCCAGAAGCGCCGCCGTCCCCAGGGGGTAGGATATTTGTCAGTAATAAATCCAAAAAATGGATCCGTAAACACGTCAGAGATTCTCACGGCTAACATTATTGTTGCCGCTAAAGCCATGGGAACAGCCATATCGGTGGTATAAAACTTTGGAACAAACACAATAACTGGAAAAAGTGCCATAGAAACTGGCATATCTGTCAAGCAGTAGTAGAAAAGCGTTTTTCGCTTAAGCGCCAAAACCACCTCCTTATTTGTTCGCCAAGAAAAAATTTTTTCCGCTAACCTGCAAGCCCTTCGAGCCCTTTCTTACCAAATCGTGCGGGATTTTAGGAATATTTTCTTATTATTTTTTTTATTAAACTGTAAGTAATCGCTAAACTATAGAATCAGTTCTCCAAGGTACGCTTTATGGTCAAAAAATCAAGGTTTCTGAGGCAACAGAAAGTATTTGCAGCGCTGCTAGGCATTATAGCCATTGGAATATTGATTACTCTTTTTTGGCAGACCTTCCAGACCGGGAGCAACTCTCAATTTATTGAAGGCAGAGACTATACCTTGTTGGAGAAGCCCAGACGAATTAGGGGGGAAAGAATCGAGTTGATTGAGTTCTTTAGCTACGCTTGTGTGCATTGCTATAGGCTAGAACCAATTTTGAAAGATTGGATTCCTAACCGAAAAGATGAAATTGAATTTGTTCAAATCCCGGCAGTTATGAGTAGTCACTGGTCGATTTTAGGCAAACATTATTACACGCTCAAACGCCTTGAAAAACTTGACAGTCATCATATCGGTATTTTTAACGCAATCCACTCCTCTGGAAGAATCTTTGACTCAGAAGAAAAGCTTTTCGATTTCGTAAAAACAACTAATCTTGAATTTGGTTCCTACGAAGAGATATTCCGCTCTATTGAGGTCAAATCGGATATCCAAAGAGCGAGTCAAATGGCTAGGAGGCTAAAAATCTCTGCGGTACCTACATTTGTTGTGCAAGGAAAATACGTTGTTAAGACAGGCAGAGACGTTGGTTTGAGACGAGCAAAACAGGTTGTTGAATTTTTGATAGATAAAGAGCTAAAAAGCAAACAAGAGGCAAACATTTAAGGCTAATATCCTTATCGATTCGCCGTTCTCGAGGATCCAAAACGATATTGTAGCTTGACCACAAAAAGATTCTTGAAGGAGTATTGATAACCATCAGTGAAAATGTTCTTGAATGATCTGATTGGACCTGTCGAATCCACTAACCTCGTATGAACAAAGAAAAGATTAGAAAGTGGTGCTATTTCTCAACGATATCTCAGTTGCAAACTCACCTAAGATGCGCTGAAGCTCTTATCGTCAGACGCCAGCTCTTTTTTTTAATTGACCGACGAGACGATAGGAGTAGAAAGAAACCTTCGTCCTCCAACGCCATTCTCTCGACCCATCAAAAACATCCGCGAATGTGTCTAAATTAATATTGATAAAGTCCCGATTGATGAGGCCAGTGTCTTCCCGAGAGCCTCCTAACTAACGTTTCTTTTGGCTGATCCATATCAATGCCAAAATATAAACTAAATTGTTCAAAAAGATTTTTACCCGCGTAGCAACAGCCTCGTTTAGGAGGCCATCGACCTGAATTTTTGATTCATCGATTTCCTCAAGTTCGATGGATTTACCATCTGGCATCTCAAAATTGGTTTTGATCTTTTCCTCGTCTTCGAGAGCATCCAAAGAAAAACTAAGGAAAAAAAAGAAAAATACCCAGCGTGCCCGCATCAGACTAGTTGGCTGCAGGGCCCGGAAATTGCTCTCTCAACAGTCTTTTTAGGACCTTACCGTTCGCGTTTCTGGGTATAACATCAATGAAGGCCACGCCTTTTGGCAGCTTGAATCTTGCTAATTTTTCGTCGCAGAACGACAGGATATCCTCCTCCAACAATGTGTCGTCATTTTTGACAATTACCGCAAAAGGCGACTCTCCCCATTTTTTGCTGGGTTGGCCAATGACAGCTACTTCAACCACCCGAGGATGGGAAAGAATTAGATTTTCAACCTCAGCAGGATACACGTTTTCGCCTCCGGAAATAATCATGTCTTTAATTCTATCCTGAATATAAACAAAACCCTGCTCATCTACTGAGGCGACATCTCCTGTTCTCAACCATCCGTCCTGAGTAATCGTCTCAGCGGTCGCGTCTGCTCTGTTCCAGTATTCTTTCATGATGTGCTTCCCTCTGACCCAAACTTCTCCCTGAACACTGGGATCCACGTCATCGCCGTCCTCATCTACAACGCGAACTTCTGTGTGGAAAAATGCTTTGCCGGTTGAACCAATTTTTTCCACTGCATCCGCCCCAGTAATAAGGCAGGCTGGCCCGCAGCTCTCGGTTAAGCCATAAACTTGATGAATATCAATGTTCATCTCAAGGTACTTTTCGATCAGAGAAACAGGCAGAGGTGAAGCTCCGCTTTGAATCCATCTCAGGTTAGAGCGATCGAATT
>JAYYDI010000152.1:0-22360 GCA_036161055.1 Pseudomonadota bacterium | reverse complement strand
ACGAACTGACTGATTAAACTTTGATTCCGCTGAGAGCGGATCCGATTCGTCAAATGTTAAGTTCGAGGTGTCCTTATTTCCAGAACCACTTCGTCTTAACAGAAAAAAAAGCACTATAATGAAAACAAACAGGCCAAAGGTGGTTCCTAATGCCCAATAAGGATCATTGAGAATGGGGTGGATAGTTCTCGTAATTTCCAGTAGTTTTCCTAAATCAATTGTCTCCTTATCCATGCGCCTCAATTCTCTTCGCAAGGCGTCGATTTCTTTGTCTTTCCCCATCAAGGCTTCCGACAGATTATCTAATTCAGAAGACAAACTCTCTATTCTTGAGTTCAACTCGCTAATCGACTCATTGGCGATCTCCAACTGCCCAACAGCCTCTAAAAGTTTCTGTTCTTGCACAGCCAAACGATCGATCATAAGAGAGTCATCGGCAAGATTTTCTTTTTTATCTACAGACCGCAACTTTAGCTCAGACTCACCATTGGGAGGTGGCTCAGACTCAATAATGGCTTTAATCGGAGCTCTCCAACTTTTTTGATATCTGTCTATTTGTAAGCGAACCTCGCTTAGCGCACCTTCACGGGACTGAACTCCGATTTCGCGGACGCTTGGTATCCTGAGAAAGGTTCCAGCTCGCAACAAATTAATATTATTCTCAAGAAATGAGTTTGCATTTTTCCGCTGGATCGCGAGCATCATTTGTTGGACTGAGATCGATCTATTTGGTCGCAATTTTTCTGCAATGCTCCAAAGCGTGTCCTTTTCTTTTACCGGACCATAGGTTGAACTTGGCGGCTCTTGCTCAGAGGTTTTAAGCAACGCATTATATTTTTTTGTTATTGTTCCGAACGGCCAACTTAGCTCTAGGTTAAGGTCTAAAACCGGATCTTCTAGTGGCTGATCAGATGCAATCCGAATTAAATTTGAACCATCTCGAGCAGATACGACGGAAAACCGAATATCAGAGAGGATACTTTTTCCGGAAGCCCCAGACTGCTCAGCAGCCTCTTCTTGAACCAGACGAACCTCCAGCTCCTGCTTAGAAATACCCTCCATGTTAACCAAATCTATTTCCGCTTGTAGAGGTTCGCCGAGAGTGGAGTAAACCCTTAACTCTCCAAGCTCTGCTGCATTAGATAAACAGGCAAAAATAACCAAAGTAAAAATCTTGATGAGCTGGGTACCGCAATATTTTGAAGCTGAACGACCCCAATCCAATGCACGTTTAGAAAAAGAAATCATGAACACTGGCACCTATAAATGATCTTTTAGGAGCTCGGCGATTTGAACACTATTTAATGCCGCTCCCTTTCTTACATTGTCAGAAACGACCCACATACTCAATCCTCTTTCACTAGAAATGTCTTCACGCACCCGACCCACAAAAACTGGGTCTTTGCCTGCTGAATCTCTAACCGCGGATGGGAAATCGAAAGGATCTCTCTGGTCTATAACGCGAACGCCTGGTGCAACGCTCAGCAAATCTAAAGCTTTATCTGCCGTTATTGGGTCTCTCGTTTCTACATGAATCGCTTCTCCATGTCCGTAAAAAACTGGAATTCTGACGCAGGTTGGATTCACTAGAATGGAATCGTCTTCGAAAATCTTCTGCGTCTCCCAGACCATTTTCATTTCTTCATTTGTATAACCGTTCTTCTCTAAATCCCCGATAGCCGGGAGTGCATTAAAAGCGATTTGTTGAGGGTAAACACTGCTTTCGATGGGTTGGGCATTTAACAAACGCGCCGTCTGTCCTGCCAATTCCTCAATCCCTTTTTTACCAGAGCCCGATACCGCCTGGTAGGTCGCTACGTTTATTCGACGAATTCCTACAGCTGATCGGATAGGTTCCAGCGCTACTAACATGCCTATGGTGGAGCAGTTCGGGTTAGCTATAATGTTGGATTTTTTAAACTGTTCAAGCTGTGCAGGATTAACTTCGGGAATAATCAAAGGAATGTGTTCCTCTCTCCGAAAAAATGAGGTGTTGTCTATCACAACACAACCTGCACTAGCAGCTTTCGGCGCAAATTCACGAGAAATACTACTGCCCGCTGAGAACAAAGCTATCTGCGCTTTCTTAAAGTCAAATTTTGATAAAGCCTCTACAGAGAAGTTCTTAGATTTGTATTGATACCTCTTCCCCACCGATTTGTCGCTCGCTAACAAAAACAGATCCCGTACAGGAAAATCTCTAGCCTCAAGAATCTCAAGCATAGTTTCCCCGACAGCCCCGGTTATACCAACGATTGCAACATTAAAATCTTTCATTTTTCTAACCACTTTCTTCTATTTAGGACCTACTTCAGTCTCTGACCTCTTTTTCAGACTAATACGAGTTTTCCACAAAAAACTTCTTATTCATCTACCGATTTGCATATCCGCATTCTGACCCCGATGACGAAGCAGATGATCCATCAAAACGATGGCAACCATTGCCTCTGCTATCGGAGTCGCTCTTACTCCAACGCAGGGATCATGCCGGCCTTTTACAACTATCTCAGTTTCATTACCTTGTTTATCGACTGTTTGCCCCGGAGTGGTAATACTTGAGGTAGGTTTTAGAGCTATGCTTGCAATAATATCTTGCCCAGAAGAAATACCCCCTAAGATTCCTCCTGCAGAATTGCCCATAAATCCGGAAGAAGAAATCTCGTCACGATGTTCCGATCCTCTCATTTTTACTGCCCCAAAACCTTCTCCGATCTCGACTCCTTTAACTGCATTAATTCCCATAAGGGCGCAAGCTAAGTCAGCATCAAGCTTCCCAAACACAGGGGCCCCCAGACCGACCGGAACGTTCTTGACCAACACAGTAATTCGCGCTCCCACGGAATCTCCCTCCGATCTCAACCTATCGATCAACGCTTCCATTTTAAAAACTTTTGATTTATCTGGACAGAAAAAGGGGTTCGCATTTATCTCCTCTAGATCTATTCTCTCAACAACAATATCTCCCATTTGCGCCAAGTAACCGATAATCCTTGTGTCATGTTTTTCGGCCAAGTATTTTTTCGCAAGGGCCCCTGCGGCTACTCGCATTACGGTTTCTCTCGCTGACGCTCTTCCACCCCCTCTGTAATCTCGAACACCGTATTTTTTTTCATAAGTGTAATCTGCGTGAGATGGTCGATACTTGTCTTTGATTTCAGAATAATCTTTTGATCGCTGGTTCTCGTTATCGACAACAAGGCCTATCGAAGTTCCCGTGGTTCGACCCTCAAAAACACCCGATAAAATCCTAACGGAGTCAGACTCTCTTCTTTGCGTGGCGAATTTGCTGGTCCCAGGCTTTCTCCGGTCCAACTCAGCCTGAATATCGTCTTCACTGATTTCTAAACCTGGAGGGCATCCATCGATGACGCATCCTAAAGCTGGACCATGGCTTTCCCCAAAGGTGCTAACTTTAAACATTTCTCCAAACGAATTCCCCGACACAATCAAATCCTCTAATTCTCGATTAGTAAAAAGATCTCTGCCCGCGTAACAGAATCTTTTCCTGGCGCTTCTGTCATATTCTAAAAAGTTGTTGATGTTAAACTGGCGCGCCACCCAGCTATACCAAAGGTTGTATTCTAACTCGATCCAGGTGATTCAAGCACGCGAATATCTTGCAAAAGATCCCCCGGAGTGTCGGCTGGAAGACTTACAATATCCACAATCCCGCCGAATCTTTGATCAATAGCCTTGGCAAGCTCCTCATGTCTACCCACGGCTGTAAAAAGGTGGACCACATCATCAGGGACTTCTTTTGTCATTTGGTCCCATAGCCCTTTTTTTGATAGGCGATTCAACTTCAAACCCAAATCTTTTAAATCATGGGCTTCGAGCACCGGCCAGTAAGATGGAGTAGATCCATAAAATCCAATCCGGCTTCTAACCAACTCAAACATTGCGTCTACGTCCTGCTGGTTCTTCCCCGTTGCGACAAAACCACCTCCGGAAATCTCAAACTCCTCTCGCTTTTTTCCCGAACGATCAAGCCCGAGCTGTATTTTCGGAAGAATACTACCTAGAAGATATTTCTGTGTACAAAAAGAATGAAGCATCACGCCATCGCACTCTTCTGCTGCGACCTTCATCATAATAGGGCCAACCGCCGCAATCTGAATTTTTGGTAACGGTCCTTTGAGCGGGTCCGGTCTGAAATTTGGAGTCATCAAAGAAAATTGATAGTGCTTTCCCTGATAATTAAGCGGCACGTTCTTAGCCCAACAATCCCAGATCGCTCTGACGGACTGAACGTACTCTCTCATCCTCGGGGCTGGTGGGCTCCAGGGTACACTGAAACGCCTTTGGTTATGCCCCTTAACTTGACTCCCGAGACCTAGCGTGAACCGTCCATCAGATGCGGCCTGCAAGTCCCATGACAACATCGCGCTTGACATTGGAGAGCGCGCGAAGGCGATTGAAATACTTGTCCTAAACTCAATTTTTTTTGTTTCAATAGCCGATATCGCAATGGGCAAGAAAGGATCTTGTTTATTTTCTTGAGTTGAAGCATCTGTAAAGCCGCTGCTTTCAAGCTTCGATGCGAATTGTCCTACAAGCTTTAAATCTGAAGCGTTAAGAGAACACAAAACCCTCATTCTTTTGTCCTCCTCAATCTAACAATAATGGTTCCAGTAATTTCCTCTGATAGACTTGGTCACCCCCTCGGTATTGAAGCCACAAGGCGCGTCTTAAAAATAATTGAGCATCACATTCATAAGTGAAGCCAAAACCCCCGTGAAATTGGATAGCTCGGTCGCTTGCATGCGGAAAAGACTCACTTCCTAACGCATTTGCCATTCGAATCGCAATCTCTGCTTCTTTTTCGAGGCCAGCGGCCAAACAATTACACGCATAATATATGTGAGACCTTAAAGCCTCTGACGAAATCAAGATATCAACCGTTGGGTGCTTTAAAGATTGGTAACTGCCTATAAATTTGCCAAAAGCCTTCCTAGTCTTTAGGTAGTTTACGGTCATCTTTAAAACGGCGGAGAGTCCTCCAGACATTTCGGCAGCGCTGAATAGTAACAGCCACAAATCTGCCCATTCTCTGGCACCAGAATTGAGAATCTGATTCTTCCGTACAAATATTTCTGATAAATCAACCTCAAAACTCCTTATGGTCTGATCAATTACAACCTCTTGTTTTATCCGCGAGGGAGGAATTTGATCAGATTCAAGAAGAAACATTTCGGGACGATTCCCGACTTTGGCGGAAATTAATAGAAAAGAAGCAACATCCACATCTGTGACAAAGCATTTTTTTCCAAAAATCTCGTAGCCCTCTTTTCTGGGCTCTGCTCTGGTATCTATGAGAGCATGGTCCCAGGCCCCGTTTTCCTCATAAAGACCCAGTGCCGCTGGTTCTCCCGAGGCTATACGCGACAGGCAAGTCGCTTTTTTTTCTTCATCCGCATATGAAGAAATAAGCTCAGACGCAATCGACGATGCCATTAGCGGGCTACTAACAAGGTGCCTGCCCATCGTCTCAAAAATTGGCACTAGATTTTCCAGAGATAAGCCAAGCCCACCGTATTGGGCCTCAATGTTTACACCGTTCCAGCCCAGAGCAACCATCTCTTTCCAAAGACTTTGGTTGAAGATACCGCTTTCTAAGCATTCCCTATTTTTCTGAATCGGCGCCCGGTCGTTAAGAAAGCTTTGAGCGGTCTCCAACAAAAGTTTCTGCTCATCAGAGAGAGCAATCTTCAAACCCCTTCTCCTTCAATCTTTTGGAAGTCCTAAAACTCTCTCGCCGATAATATTATGCTGGATCTCTGAGGTCCCGCCCCCAATGGTAGCGCTAAACGAATTGAGGTAGGAGCGTTGCCACTTCCCAGAATCAATAGCTTCAGGGGAGACATAACGACTCCCGTTTCCCCCCATCAATGAAAGTGAGAATTTGGTTAGTCTACGCCGAAATTCAGTATTTCTCAGTTTTCCAGATAGTGGGATGGCCGAAGGCCATTCTCCGACCAAGGCAGGTTCCTTGACCCGCGCGTTCATCAATTGATTGCCCTTAGACTCGATAAAGAAATTTACTAATTGCTCGCGGACGTAAGTGTCTTCGATAGCGGGCCGCCCATTTCTGTTTGAACGACGGGCCAGCTCTAGCACATCATTGACATTGAGCTCCATCATGCTGGTGCCGCCTGCTTGCCCGCCAGATGCGCCTCTTTCGAAGGTCAGGGTTAACATGGCAGTTTTCCAACCATCTCCTTCACTACCCATCAAACAGTCGGAAGGAATACGGGCCTCGTCAAAGAAAGTTTGGCAAAAGCCATACTCTCCGGTGAGTTTCTGAATAGGTCTAGGATCTATCCCATCGATTTTCATAGGAGCTAAGAAAAAACTCAGGCCAGCATATTTACTTGAAGCATCTCTAGATGTGCGAGCCAACAAAATCATGTACTTAGCGTAAGTGCCAAGGCTAGTCCATATTTTAGATCCATTCACTACATATTCATCACCATCTTTTCGCGCAAAGCATTGGGTATTCCCTAGATCTGAGCCGGCTTCCGGTTCAGAAAAACCCTGACACCAGATATCCTCTCCGCTCAAAATATTTTTAATATACTTACGTTTTTCGTCCTCAGAACCCATTTTGAGTATCAGAGGGCCGGCCCAGTTTAAGCCAATGGTATTCGGCATGAAAGGAGCCCGTTGCGCTGACATCTCACGTGTGGCTATATCCTGAAAAATTTGTGGCGCACCCCCTCCTCCATATTCTTTCGGCCAGGAGATACCAATATATCCCGCTTCATATACTTTTCTTTGCCAGTTTCTAAGATATTCAAATTGTTGATCAGTTCCAACCTCCATGAAAGTCTCTGGCAATAAAAAGTTCGGCTGCGGAGGAGCATTTTCCTTGAACCAAGCTTTTGCTTGGTCGGTAAACTCTATAATTTCAGATTTCGCAATTTCAGACATGCTTTCTCCCTAAAACTAGACGCAATCTACCACATTTAAGACTTATCTGTGATACCTTGGAATAGGTGCGACTTTTTGGGAGTTTTCGATGCCAATTTTTAACTCTACGCTAGACACTAGAGGTGCTAACTTTCAGAAGAACAAAGCTGAAATGCTTGAGATGACCGAGGTAATGGAAGAACTATTACTTGAAGCATCGCAGGGTGGTGGCGACGAAGCAACAGAGCGGTTGCGTTCTCGAGGAAAACTGCCGATACGAGAACGTATATCTCTGCTCCTCGACCCAGATTCACCGTTTTTGGAAATAAGCGCACTCGCTGCCTGGAGGAGCCCGTTTAATATAGGTTCAGGATTCGTCGTCGGAATTGGCGTAGTCGAGGGGATCGAATGTTTAATTTTGGGTCATGACCCGTCGGTTCGCGCGGGAGCATTCAACAACTTTAATATGAAAAAGTTAATGCGAGGACTGGAGATCGCGAGGGAAAATAGACTCCCGTATATCCAATTTGTCGAATCGGCTGGCGCTGATCTTAGGGGCGAAACAGGGCAAGATCCGGAAGCCGCAATTAAACGAGAGGAGGATCATTTTGGGGAATCAGGGCGCCTATTTTATGAAATTACCGAACTATCAAAGCTCAGAATACCAACCATCTCGCTCGTATTCGGATCATCTACTGCGGGGGGTGCATATCAACCCGGCATGAGCGATTACAATATTTTTATCAAAAATCAGTCAAAAGTTTTTTTAGGCGGCCCTCCTTTAGTAAAAATGGCGACTGGTGAGGACGCAACAGACGAAGAGCTCGGTGGCGCAGACATGCACACGAAAATTTCTGGTCTAGGCGATTATCTGGCGCAGGATGAGGAAGACGGAATAAGAATATGCAGAGAAGTAGTTTCTCATCTGAATTGGAAAAAGCTGGGGCCCGAGCCAGACAATGTCTTTAGCGAACCTTTGTATGAAAAGGAGGACTTGCTTGGCTTTGTCTCAAAAGATCTTCGTTCGACTTTTGATATAAGAGAAGTAATTGCCAGATTGACGGACGGTTCTAGATTTGAAGAATTTAAGCCTCTGTACGGACCTACGATTGTTTGCGGATGGGCTAAGCTGCATGGCTACGCAATTGGAATTCTAGGTAATAACGGGGCGCTTTTTTCCGAGTCAGCAGAAAAAGCCAGCCAATTCATTCAGCTGTGCAATCAGATAAACACGCCGCTTGTGTTTTTGCACAACATCACCGGTTTCATTGTAGGGAAGGACTTTGAACAGGGAGGGATTACGAAAGACGGATCAAAAATGATTAACGCTGTATCGAACTCCACCGTGCCCCACATTTCAATAATATTGGCGTCCTCTTATGGCGCGGGCAACTATGCAATGAGCGGAAGGGCTTTCGGAACTCGATTTACTTTCGTCTGGCCACTTGCAAAGATTGCCGTGATGGGCCCAAAGCAAATGGCTGGAGTCATGAGTATCGTTGGCAAAGCTGCTGCTGAGCGAAAAGGGATTAAATTTGATCAAGAAGCTGATGCCGAGCGAGCCAAAATAGCCGAGCACTGGGCAGAGGAGAGATCGAAAGCAATTTATGCAACTTCGCGAATTGCAGATGATGGAATGATTGACCCTCGGGACACACGTGAGGTCATTGCAATTTGTTTAAGTACGTTATCCAACAACACCGTCGAGGGCACGAAGGAGTACGGGACATGGAGGATGTAAGAGAAATTAAAAGAGTCTTAATCGCTAATCGAGGGGAAATAGCGCGAAGGATAATTAAAACCTGCAGGAAAATGGATATCATCACGGTGGCTGTTTACGCCGACTCGGATGAAGAATCTCCATTTGTTAGCGAAGCAGACGTCGCATTTAAATTAGACGGAAAAACCTCTTTAGAAACTTATCTAAATCAAAAAAAAATTCTTGAGGCATGCAAAAAAACCGGGGCAGATAGTGTACATCCTGGCTATGGATTCCTCTCAGAAAATCAGAAGTTTGCCCACTTAATCACCTCGAATGGTTTAAATTGGATCGGGCCATCCCCGATGATTATCCAGGCCATGGGAGACAAGCTCTCAGCAAAAGATATTATGGAAAAAGCAGGTGTGCCTATACTGCCCTCAATCGAAATAAAACCCGAAACAAACATGGAGGAGGCAGCAAAGACAATCGGATACCCGGTCTTAGTCAAAGCGTCAGCAGGTGGTGGCGGGAAAGGAATGAGGGTCGTTGAATCTCCTGATACTCTTAACGCTGCCATTGAGAGTGCTCAACGAGAAGCTAAAAACGCCTTTGGCGATGAAAAAGTTTTCCTTGAAAAATGGCTCGAGTCGGTCAGACACGTAGAGGTGCAAATTGTCGGGGACAAGCATGGAAACATAGTTCACTGCTTCGAGCGAGAGTGTTCAATACAGAGACGGCATCAAAAAATCATTGAAGAAGCGCCCTCTCCAGCTGTCGATGAAATACTTCGTAAGGCACTCGGGAAAGCAGCAATAGATGCTGCAAAAGCACTTGATTACTTCTCAACCGGAACCGTTGAGTTTTTACTCTCCAAAAAAGAGTTCTATTTCCTCGAAGTGAATACAAGGCTGCAAGTGGAGCATCCAGTAACAGAAGAAATTCTAGGAATTGATCTTGTTCGGGAACAAATTCGCATTGCCGAAAACAGAAAGCTTTCGCTCCGCCAAGACGAACTTGAGATTCGTGGTCATGCCATTGAAGCAAGAGTGTATGCTGAGGACCCAGAGAAAAACTTTTTGCCCTCACCAGGAAAAATTCGAATATGGGAGCCAAGTTTTAGCGAGAATGTAAGATTTGATTCAGGCGTGGAAGAGGGTTCTGCGGTTTCACCTGAATTTGACCCAATGATAGCCAAAGTAATCTGTCATGCTCCGACAAGAACAGAAGCGACTAGATTACTCGCAAAGGCACTGAGACTTACAAAGCTGGCTGGAATAAAAAATAATAAAGAATTTCTAGAATTGGCACTGTTAAGCAAGAGTTTCATGAAGGGAGACACGACAACTGATTTTATAGAAAGAACGAAGCCGAGCAGAGCAAAACAACTCCCCCTGAACGCCCTCGAAGAGGCCGCTATAGCCATAGCAATGGAGTCTCAGGCAATAAATCGAAAATCGGCCACAGTAATGAAAGGCGTTCGAAGTGGATGGAGAAACTCTGCTATGCCTCCTCAGACTTTAAAACTGGAATCAAAAAAAATCGAGGTAGAGGTAACCTATCAGTCACGAAGAGATGGTTGTTTTCTCGTTTCAACCTCTGCTGGCGAGCCTAAATCAGTGAAAGTTTTATCGGCAGGCTGTGGGAAAATTGATATTGAGATTGATGGGCTTCGGACAAAATACGAAGCTTTAAAGATAGATCGCACCTGGTATCTCCACGACTATCGAGGACAAATCGAACTCAAAGAGTCTCCAAGAGTTTTATCTAAGCAGGAGGAAGAAGTCACTTCAGAGATAAAATCTCCGATGCCTGGTTCTGTGATAAAAACCTTTTTCGGGGAAAATGATAAGGTTTCAAAAGGTGACACAATCCTTATTCTAGAGGCTATGAAGATGGAACATCAAATCTTGGCGCCTCGAAGTGGTAAAATTTCTAGAATACATGCTCGAACCGGAGATCAAGTATCAAACAATCAAACATTGGTTTCATTCGATGATGAGAAAGAGGGGAGTTAATGACAACACAAAGCGAGACACTATGCGGTCTAAAGAAGGGAGCTGCTTGGATAACACTAAATAGACCTAAAAGCCGCAACGCTCTTTCTGCAACCCTTGTAAACGAACTATACGGACATATCGAAGATGCTAACAATAACGAACAGGCAAGAGCCATCGTACTAACTGGAAATGGATCTGCTTTTTGCGCGGGCGCAGATCTTAAAAGCCCTCCTGGTCATCTTGTCGATGGTAAGAAAAATATTCCGTATCCAGAGGTACTTAATGCAATTTTAGAAAGTCGCAAGCCTGTAATTGCCGCAGTAAATGGAGCGGCTTATGCAGGCGGGTTGGGTCTTATAGCGGCATCCGATATAGTCGTTACGGATCAGCTGGCACAATTCAGCTTCAGCGAAGTAAGGATCGGTGTTATTCCTGCGGTAATCTCGGTGGTTTGCATACCAAAGCTTGGATCACACAATGCAATGAAGCTTTTCATCACCGGAGAGAAATTCTCAGGAAAGGACGCGGTCGGCTATGGCTTGGCGCATGTTGCGGTTCCTAGAAACGACCTAGAAAATGCAGTGGAAGCTCAGATTGAAATGATAAACCTAGGCGGCCCAAACGCAGTCATAGAATGCAAGCAGTTAGTCCGAAAAATCGAGAAATTATCGGTTCAGGACGGATTCATAGAAGCAGGTCCTTGGAGTCAGAGGATGTTTTCTTCTGACGAGGGTGCTGAAGGAATGGCCGCGTTTCGCGACAAACGCAAGCCCGCTTGGGTTCAAAAAGAATAAACCGATGTCAGAAATTATCAAAATTGCAAACTGTAGCGGCTTTTATGGGGACCGACTGAGCGCGGCAAGAGAAATGATTGAGGGCGGAGATATCGATGTTCTCACGGGAGATTATTTGGCTGAACTTACAATGGCCATCCTAGTCGACCAGAAGAGATTGCGTGGGGAGGACCACGGTTACGTGGGAACCTTTTTAAAACAGGTAAAAGATGTAGCAAAAGAATGTAGTAAGCGTGGAATAAAAATAGTCTCGAACGCGGGTGGGCTTAATCCGAAAGCTATGGCAGAAGAGATAAAAAAGATTCTGTTAAGCCAAAATCTTGATATGAAAGTTGCCTATATCGAAGGTGATGATCTTCGCGAGGACTTATCGCGCTTTCAAAAAGACGGAGAAAAGTTTCTTAATATTGATTCGGGAGAGCCACTTCCAGATCAAATTACAAATGTGGTTAGTGCGAACGCTTACCTTGGGAGCTGGGGAATAAAAGCTGCACTCGACAGAGGTGCAGATATTGTAATTTGTCCTAGAGTCACTGACGCCGCAGTCGTTATGGGACCAGCAGCGTGGAAGTTCCAATGGCAGAGGGACGACTACGACTTTCTTGCAGGGGCTCTGACTGCGGGACACATCATTGAATGCGGGGCACAGTGCTGCGGAGGGAATTACTCTTTTTTTGAAGAGGTGCCTAGCTTTATAAATATTGGTTACCCGATAGCAGAAATTGAAAAAGACGGGTCGTTCACCGTAACGAAGCATCAAAATACAGGAGGACTCGTCTCGGTTGGAACAGTTACTGCTCAACTTTTATATGAAATAAAATCTCCCGCATATCTTAATCCCGATGTGATTGCGCATTTCGACACTGTAGAGCTGAAACACGAGGCGCAAGACCGCGTTAGGGTAACTGGAGTTAGAGGTAGCAGCCCACCCGCCAGCCATAAAGTTTGCGTGAACTTATCAGGCACGAACAAACAAACAATTGAAATACTGCTCACTGGACGAGATATCAAAAAAAAAGCCGATATTTTCCTAGGTCAAATGTTCGAAAATCTGGGCGGTCGAGGTCAATTCGATTCAGTCGACGTCCAATTGATCAGAAGTGAAAAAGAGAACCCTAATAGTAATGAGGAGGCTCATGCGTCGCTGAGAATCACTTTTTCAAGTGATGATAAAGCTAAGTTGGGTAGAATGCTTCAAGCGAAAGTCACTGAGCTCGCGCTCGCTACCATTCCGGGCAACACATCTAGAGGCAATACTGGATACAGTGGTGGCCCTGTTATATCGCATTGGCCAACTCTGATAAGTAGTAATAGAATCGAAGAGAAAGTGTACATTGATGAAAAAGAAGTAATTATCAAGCCCACCCAAACTTTGAATCTACCCGAAATATATTATCAGAGTCCTCCACTAAGTCTGGGAGAAGCAAGCATTCAAGAGCCTTTAGTGAGCATTGAGTTTGGCAGGGTGTTCGGCACCCGATCTGGAGACAAAGGAGGGAGCGCCAATTGCGGAGTATGGGCAAGAAGCTTAGCAGCCTATCGGTTTGTTCATGACTTTCTAACGACAGAGAAACTAAAGGAACTCCTTCCGGATTTGAAAGAGTATAGGATAGAGAGGTTTGAGTTACCGAACATATTTTCTTTGAATTTTTATATACACAACATTCTTGGGGAGGGTGTCTCCAGCAACCATCGAATAGATAAACAAGCAAAATCCTTGGGAGAATACTTGGGTGCTAAGCGTATAGAAGTCCCAGAAGCAATTATCGAGAAATAGAATGAAAAAACATAAAAATGATATTTATGAAGATAATCAAAGCGAGGGGGGCAATGAATCCACAGTTATAGCAGCGGCGACCGTATTACTTTTGAGAGAGAGAGAGCAACTGGAAGTTTTGATGCTACAAAAAACATCGAAAATTGAATTCGGAGGAATGTGGGTTTTCCCCGGGGGCAAAATTGATCCGGAGGACTCTTCAAAGACTGCTGGCGAAAAAGAAGCGGCGAGATACGCGGCTGCAAGGGAGACTAGAGAGGAGGCAGGCCTCGATTTGCCCTTGGATGATTTTGTTTGGTTCTCGCATTGGGTGCCGCCCGAAAACCAAAAGAGGCGGTTTTCTACCTGGTTTTTCGTTACCTACACCAGTTCAGATCAGGAAGTACATATCGATGGTGGAGAGATCCAGAGATATCAATGGATTAGCCCCAAACTTGCGCTAGAAAAACATAGAGAGGGCGCCATTGATCTTGCACCGCCGACCTGGGTGTCTCTTTATCAGATATCAAAATTTGCCAATGCGGCTGATACGATTACCGAGTTGTCCAACAGGGAGCCACGTTTTTATAAAACTAAAATTATTAAAAACGACGAGGGCATCCGGACCGCCCTTTGGGAGGGAGACTCCAGCTACTCGCAAACAAATGGAAACGTTTCCAGGGCCACTCACAGATTGATTATGTCACCGGATGGCTTTGTATTTAAGCACTCGGCTGTCAAATACTGAGCACATTTGAGGTGAGCTGATTGAGTCTATTGGAAAAGATTTTTCTCAACTCTGCTTTTAGTCCGCTTTTTCATCCATAAGATAATGATTGAGGTGGACATATATTTTTCGAGTGGCTCTCTGGCTAACGTAAACAGTCCACCAACCGCTTGAAGTCTGAAAGACGGCGTAGTTCTGAAACTGCTCGGGACCGTACAACACTGCACTGTTAAAAATTTTATTAGCCCAATAACTGCTACTCCCGCATGCCCTTCCTTTACAATCAAATTCAAGATTTCCGATAGTTCCGAGTTGATTAAAGTAATATTCAAAGACCTCACTTGTCTGTCTCGCTTCTGGCAGGTAGTAAGTGTATGAAGACCTTTTTGCTGACAGGATTTTGTAGTTTTCTGGTCTTAGCTCTCGGTCAACTTTTTCAAGCGCACCAAGCACGAGCATATGACTTTTCGAAGGTTCTGTGCTTTTGTGCTTCAGCTCTGCGCCTGGGAACGAACCCAGGGGGTAATCGTCACCTTGTGCAAGACAGCATAACGAGGCTGAGAGAAAAATAAGCGCTCTGATTAGTTGAGTCATTCTCTGCTCCAGAAGATCAGAATAAAGCGACCAGAATTTGATTTTTAAATTACTTGGAGACGGTAACACTAATTTATCTATCTCTCACTAGAATTTTCTTGATAACTTCTTGTTCAGTATTTGTTTTTTGCTGACCCGAGGGCTTGGGGTCTAGCAAAAATCTGGTGAGTTCTTTCTCCTTTGATGATAAACATTTCTCAGGACGAGTTTTTATCTACATAAAACATTGAGAAATCTGACCTAAAGATTTTGGCTGCGCCCTCAGCGTTAACAATTTGTAACAGTTTTCCCTCGTTTCCGCTCTTGGATCAGCCCACTAACTCTAATAACAGCTCGTTAAGCCTAGTGACGTAATTTGCTGGCTCTTCTAATTGAGTGCCCTCTGCTAATTTTGCCTGATCAAAAATTACTAATGCCAAGTTATTGAACCGAGCCGGGTCCTCTTCTTTCTCTAACTTCTCTACGAGAGGATGAGAAGGATTGACTTCGAAAATTCTCTTTGACTCTGGAACAGCCTGCCCCGCCGATTCTATAACTCGTCTCATCTGCATTGCCATATCATCCTCTGAACCGACCAAACAACCTGGGGAGTTAGTAAGTCGATTTGTTAGCCGGACATCCTCCACTTTGTCTGATAACAATTCTTTTATCTTTGAGACAAGATCGGAGAATTTTTTCTCATCCTCCTCTTTCTTCTTCTTGTCCTCGTCTTTATCTAGTTTTCCTAAATCAAGCTCTCCCTTCGCAACATCCTGAAAAGATTTACCATCAAACTCTTGCAACTGGCCAACTAACCACTCGTCAATGCGGTCGTGCAAGAGCAAGACTTCTATCCCTTCTTGATTAAAGATTTCTAGATGAGGACTATTGAGAGCTGTATGATAATTCTCTGCCGCCACATAAAATATCTTCTCCTGTTCCGGCTTCATACGCTCTACGTATCCTGAAAGAGACTGGTTTTGTTTCTCTTCTTTTGTTTCAGTCGAAGCGAACCGTAGGAGTTTTGCTATCTTATCTTTATTGCCGAAGTCCTCTGCAGGCCCCTCTTTAAGCACCTGCCCGAACTCGTTCCAAAAAGATTGGTACTTCTCTTCATCAGACGAGAGCTTTTCAATCATATCTAGCGCCCGCTTCGTGAGCGCGTTTTTCATGGAATCTATCGATGGGTCCTTTTGTAAGATCTCTCTCGAAACATTGAGTGGCAGATCATTCGAATCTACCACTCCCCTAAGAAAACGGAGATAGAGAGGCAAGAATTGTTCTGCCTCGTCCATGATAAACACCCGTTGAACATAAAGCTTTAGGCCACGAGGAGAGTCTCTGTGCCAGAGGTCGAACGGCGCTTTCGATGGAATATATAACAAGCTACTGTACTCCAATTTCCCCTCTACTCTGTTGTGGCTCCAAGATAAGGGATCCTGAAAATCGTGAGAAATCGCCTTATAAAACTCTTTGTATTCATCCGCCTTTACTGCTGATCGAGATCTTGTCCACAAGGCTTTTGCTGTGTTGACCACTTCGTCCTCTGGCTCTTTATCTTCTTCCGTGGTGACTTGCTTCATGGTTATCGGCACAGCCACGTGATCAGCGTATTTCTTAACTATACTCCTTAATCTCCAGCCATCAGCAAATTCAGCCTCAGAGGGCTTCAGTTTGAGTGTTACCGAAGTGCCAACCTCTTCTCGTTTGATAGTTTCAACATCGAACTCAGCCTCTCCCTTGGAACTCCATCTGACTCCCTCGCCAGCAGACAACTTCGCAGATCTGGATTCTACAACCACTTCGTCCGCGATTATGAAGGACGAGTAGAACCCTACTCCAAATTGGCCGATTAATTGCGAATCTTTTTTCTGGTCTCCAGTTAATGAATCGAGAAACTGGGATGTACCTGATCTCGCGATGGTTCCTAAGTTAGAAATAGCTTCCTCTTTTGACATGCCGATCCCGTTATCACTCACCGTTACGGATTTAGATTCCTCATCAATATCGATCCGAATACCAAATTCCGTATCTGCAGGCATAAGCTCTCCGTCCGAGAGCGACTCAAATCTGAGTTTATCAATCGCATCGTTCGCGTTTGAAACTAACTCCCTCAAGAATATTTCTTTGTTGCTGTATAAGGAGTGAATCATCAAGTGAAGCAATTGTTTTGCTTCGGATTGAAACCCCATCGTCTCTTTCTTTTTCTTGCTCATGCTAGTTCGACGTCCTATTGTTGTGCTGAGTAGACATTGGGGGCAAGTTAGGAATTTTCAACCCCAGCGCCCAAAAAATTGTAGGTGTTGAGCTAGTAACGAAAACATTCAACTTGGAATATCATTTTGCTTTTTGTCCTATCTATCGGGGCTTGCAGAAAAGCAATGAAACCAAAATAGCTACCACCCAGTTAATTCTTGAAGGGTTTTTCCGATGTTTGCCAAGCTTTTTACTGTTGCCACACCCGCATTTTCGAGGGCAGCAAATTTATCATTAGCGGTACCTTTACCCCCTGCGATTATCGCACCGGCATGCCCCATTCGCTTTCCCGGAGGTGCCGTGACACCAGCAATATATCCAACCACCGGCTTAGTTACGTTCGATTTTATGAACTCTGCTGCCTCTTCTTCTGCCGTGCCTCCAATTTCGCCGACCATAACAATCGCTTCAGTCTGAGGGTCACTTTCGAACATTCCAAGAATGTCGATAAAGTTACTTCCAGGGATGGGATCACCTCCAATTCCGACGCAGCTACTCTGACCAAAACCAAGGTCTGTCGTCTGCTTCACCGCCTCGTAGGTTAGCGTCCCTGACCGAGAGACTATCCCTACTTTGCCTGGCAAATGGATCTCTCCTGGCATTATGCCAATCTTACATTCACCAGGCGTTATAACTCCCGGACAATTTGGTCCAATAAGCCTTACACCGCGATTATCTAAACTCGCCTTCACCACCAACATATCCTGAGTGGGGACGCCTTCTGTGATACAAACAATTAGCTTAATGCCAGCCGCCGCTGCCTCGAGGATTCCGTCTTTTGCGAAGGGAGCCGGGACGTATATAACCGAAGCATCCGCACCAGTAGCAGCGACTGCTTCACCAACCGTATCAAAAACTGGCAGGCCGAGATGCTTCTGGCCACCCTTGCCAGGTGTAATACCGCCAACTAACTTCGTTCCATAATCAATTGATTGTTGAGAGTGCATTGTCCCCTGCGCACCCGTAAAACCCTGACAGATTACCTTCGTTTGATTATTCACGAGAATGCTCATTATTTACCTCCCGCTGCGTTTACCGCCTGCTGAACTGCATCGGACAGACCTGTTGCTGCTATAATGTCAACGTCACTGTCAGCCAACGTTTTAACGCCCAGTGCCGCGTTATTTCCTTCAAATCTCACGACCACGGGCACTTCTACGCCAACATCCTTAACAGCTCCAATGATGCCTTGAGCAATGACGTCGCATCGTACGATTCCCCCAAATATATTGATAAGCACCGCACGTACACCCTCGTCTGAAAGAATAATCTTGAAAGCCTCACTGACCGCTTCTTTAGTTGCCCCTCCGCCAACATCCAAAAAATTTGCAGGCTGGCCGCCATTAAGTTTCACCAGATCCATGGTACCCATTGCAAGGCCTGCTCCATTTACCATACAACCAATATTGCCTTCCAAGGCGACATAATTGAGATTATATTCGCTGGCCTGATTTTCTCGCTCGTCTTCTTGAGAGTGGTCCCTCATGGTAGCTAAGCGTTTTTGTCGGAAAAGCGCATTCCCATCAACAGACAATTTTGCGTCTAGACAATGTATATCTCCGTCAGCAGTAACGACTAACGGATTTATCTCGACTAACGACAGGTCGAGATCCTGAAACAAAACCGACAACGACACAAACAAGTTAGCAAACTGATTTATTTGTTTGCCCTCTAAGCCTAATTGAAAAGCAAGCTCTCTCCCTTGGTAAGAGGAAGCCCCAGTCAAAGGATCTACGCTGGCTTGCAAGATTTTGTCTGGCGTTTCTTCAGCGACCTTTTCAATCTCTACTCCCCCTTCCGTGGATGCCATAAAAGTGATTCGTCTCGAGGATCGATCTATGACAGCTCCGAGATAAAGCTCAGTAGCGATATCGGTAAAAGATTCTACGAAGATCTTACTGACGGGCTGCCCTTTTTCATCTGTCTGGAAAGTGACTAAATTTTTTCCAATGTGGTTCTCCGCAAAGGCTCTTATTTCCTCTTCTGACGAGACTAATTTAACTCCACCAGCTTTGCCCCTGCCACCAGCGTGAACCTGGGCCTTAACAACCCATTTCTCTCCTCCGATTTTTTTCGCCGCTGAAACTGCATCCTCCACTGTGTCAACCGCAATGCCCTCAGAAACGGGGAGACCATATTCTCGAAATATTTCCTTTGCTTGATATTCATGAAGATTCATATACCTAGACCTTTTTTTGATTTTTTAGTAACCAGTATTCTTCTGATGCCTATTTTTTGCGATTTGAGACGTGAATAGCACGCCCCGAGACAGCTAAAGCTGCCTCATGAAGACCCTCAGAGAGCGTTGGATGAGCAAACATTGTCAGACCCAGGTCCTCAGCGCTTGCCCTGTACTCCATTGCGATTACGGCCTCTGAAATCATTTCTGAAGCATGAGAGGCGATAATGTGCACACCCAATATTTGATCCGTGTGTTTATCAGCTAAAACTTTTATTAGTCCGCTTGTGCTGTTGCTGGCCATGGCCCGGCCGCTTGCCCTCATTGGGAAGACTCCGACCGAGTAATCCTCGCCCGCACCTTTTAAATCCTCCTCGTTTTTCCCAACCCACGCAATTTCGGGGTGAGTGTAAACAACGGACGGAACCAGATCGTAATTTACCTGAGGCAGTTTTCCTGCGATCCTCTCAGCCACCATGATACCCTCTTCCATGCCTTTGTGTGCGAGCATTGGTCCACGTACTACATCCCCCACCGCATAAATTCCTGGTGCGTCCGTCATGCAATATTCGTTAACCGCGATAAAACCTCTTTCATCTAGCGCGACCCCAGCCTCAGGCGAAAAAAGCTCGTTGGAGTATGGTCGCCTCCCCACCGCTACGATTACCTTATCAAAAATTTCACTGTGGTCTTTATCACCATATGAATAGCTGATCTCAACTTTCCCATTCCTAATTTGAGAGCCGGTTACTCGGGCTCCAAGCCTAATATCCATGCCCTGCTTCTTGAATTCTTTTGCTGCTTCTTTAGAGACTTGAGAGTCACAGACAGGAAGCAAGTCTTCAAGCGCCTCAAGTAGCACAACGTCAGATCCAAGCCTGCTCCAAACACTGCCGAGCTCTAAACCAATAATACCAGAGCCAATAACCCCGATCCTTTTTGGCACGGAATCAAACTCAAGTGCCCCGCTGGAATCGACTATCAGATTATCTGTCAAGGGACAGGGCTTGATATCGATAGGGACTGACCCGGTCGCTATGATTATATTTTCCGCCGAGAGTTTAACTTTTTCCTCATTATGCAAAGTGATGTTGATTTCACTGTTACCCAATACCCTTGCTACCCCTTCATATTGCTTTACTTTGTTAGTTTTCAGCAAAGCCGCTACTCCCGAAGTCAGATCGGCGACCACACGGTTTTTCCGTTCCATCATTGCAGGGATATCCGCGACAAGTTTTGATATCTTAATTCCGATATCTTTAAACTCATCCTTTGCCTCTGAATATTTTTGAGACGCTTCTAGAAGCGCTTTGGACGGAATGCATCCCACGTTAAGACAAGTTCCCCCGTACGCTGGTTCGCCACTTCCTTTAAGCCATTTCTCAACAATGGCCGTCTTCAATCCTAGTTGACTGGATCTAATAGCCGCGTGATACCCCGCAGGACCCGCGCCAATTACAATAACATCAAAATCGTAAGCCATTCGCTATCCTCCAGAGGTATTTAGAGATCTAATAAAATCCTCGCAGGCTCCTCAAGAAGCCCTTTAATAGCCACAAGGAAACTGACCGCTTCCTGCCCATCAATAAGCCGGTGGTCATAGGAAAGCGCTAAATACATCATCGGCCTAATTACAATCTCTCCATCTTGCACCACTGGGCGCTCTTGGATCTTGTGCATTCCCAAAATTGCTGTTTGGGGTGGATTCAAGATTGGAGTTGAGAGTAGAGAGCCAAAAACCCCGCCATTAGATATAGTAAATGTTCCACCAGACATTTCTTCGATTGACAGCTTCCCGTCTTGAGCTTTCTTCCCAAAAACACCCACCTGGTGCTCTAACTCTGCCAAAGTCAACCTGTCGGCGTCTCTAATTACTGGGACCACAAGTCCCCGCGGAGATCCAACCGCAACGCCAATATCTTGATATCCATGATAAACAATATCGGCCCCATCAATTGAGGCATTGACCGCAGGAAACCGCTTTAAGGCCTCGACACTCGCTCTGATAAAAAAAGACATAAACCCTAGCCTTATACCATCGTGTGTTTTAGCAAACTCATCTTTGTATTTTGATCGAAGACTCATGATTGATTGCATATCAATTTCGTTAAAGGTCGTAAGCATTGCAGCAGTCTGCTGAGCCTCAACCAATCGTTTTGCGATGCTTGCTCTCAATCTTGTCATGGGAACCCTGCGCTCAGTTCTATCATGAATAGCGGAGAGCGCAGGCTCATGCATAGTTGGTGCGCGCGAGTCTGACGGTACAGAGGTAAGCTCTTTGGGTTGCGTCTCAAGTCCCGCAACCGCAGCTACGACATCGCCTTTTGTTATTCTTCCCCTTTTGCCAGAGCCGCTGAGCTTGTTAAGATCAACCTGGTTCTCTTTCGCTAGCTGCTGCGCCGCAGGACTCGCGATCTTCTCTGCTAGAAGACCAACTTCAGAGTCATTTGATCTTGTTGCTTGATCATCAGTTAACTCGTTGTAGTCATGATGTGCGTTTTCCTGTGAATGATTTGATTCTGTAATAGCCTGAGGCTCAAACTCCCCAAGTATTTCCTCGGCAGAAACTGTATCACCTGTTTTTTTTCTGACCGCCACCAATACTCCGTCTTCAGGCGCGACAACCTCTAATACGACTTTATCGGTTTCGATATCAACCAACGGATCGTCACGCTTTACGGATTCACCAACACCAGCGTGCCAATCAGCCCCCTCTCCGTCTGCAATAGATTCGGGAAACTGCGGTGCTTTAATTTCTATCATCTAATACCTCTCATCTGCCAAAATCTAGCACGCCTTTTTTTTGCGTCCCTATTAAAGCGTCCTCAATAAGCCTCTCTTGTTGACGAACATGCAAGGTCATATAACCAGCTGCAGCCGCAGCCGAAGCCTCCCGACCAGCGAAAGCCAACTCAATGGTCGGATCTATTTCTTTCAAAAGCTTTTTGAAGTAGTGCTGTGTGGAATACCAAGCGCCTTGGTTTTCCGGTTCTTCCTGACACCAAACTACTCCCGTAAGGTGTTTATATTTTTCAAGACTTGTGCGAAGAGATTCTTTTGGGAAAGGGTACAGTTGCTCTATTCTAACGATTGCTACGTTATCTAAATCCTTCTCTATCCGTTTGGCTTCAAGATCATAAAAAATCTTTCCGCTACACATCACAAGATGACTTACTTTGGCTGGGTCTCTTCCGCTCAATTCGTCTATAACCAGCTCATAGGAGCCATTCACTAAATCCTCAATTGAAGATACCGCTTCTTTGTGTCGAAGCAGGCTCTTCGGCGTCATGACAATCAGGGGCTTTCTAAGAGGCCTTATAGCTTGCCTTCTGAGTAGATGAAAAATCTGACTAGGCGTGGACGGCACGCAGACTTGTATGTTGTGTTCGGCTGATAATTGGAGGTATCTCTCCAGACGTGCGGAGCTATGCTCTGGCCCCGCCCCTTCGTAACCATGGGGTAAAAGC
>JAYYDI010000151.1:0-7891 GCA_036161055.1 Pseudomonadota bacterium | reverse complement strand
TGGATGTCCATGGAAAATCTGATGAATTCAAAGCGACCAGCGCTAAGCTGGGGGGATGCTTAGCTGGTGCTCCAGAGATAAAAATATTTGATGCGGTTTAGTGAGGGAAAACTTGCTTTTTATTTGCTGATTGCTTTGTACAAAAAAGGCAGTGACTCATCAAGACGGTAATCAATCGAAGAGTGCGTATCAGGGAATTCCTCATATCGGTGAGATATTTCTAGCGAGTCGAGTTTCTTTTTTAGCCTTCTAGCGCCATAAAGAAGATTGTATTGATCTTTAGTACCGCAATCGAAAAAAAGTCCTGCCATCTGAGAGAGATTAGTTTGTCCAGAATCGGTCTCTAGCATCATGACGGGGTCCCACGCCAACCAGTTATCCCAACGCTCTTGAATTACTTCACACGTATCTAAACTGACCGGAAGTCTGATCCCGAAGGGAGCATCTTTATCCGGATCATAACTTGCCGCCATCGCTAGAATCATGAGGTTGTGAAAGTCGTTGCCTAAGACCTTTTTATTCTTTCTTACCTTTTCCACAAAAGCTCGGATATTTCCATCGTATACAGACAGATTACGTAAAAGGTCAGGAAAGTCGGCAAGATAGCATAGATCAAAAGCCATATCACCAGAGTGGCAAGCAATGCCAGACCATACGTCAGCGCGAGTCATTCCCTGAATCAACGCCCCATAACCACCGGAAGATTTGCCAAACACTGCTCGATTTTTCCTGTTTTTTTTCAATCGATAGTTAGCTTCTAAGTTTGGAATTAACTCGTCGCAGAGAAAGTCGGACCAATTGCCTAAAGCCGAGGAGTTAATGTACTGGTTACCCCCGAGGGAAGTAAAACAGTCGGGAAACGCAAAGATCGAAGGACCCATTTTTCTCTCAAAAATCAGACGCTCTATCCTTTGCGGGAGGGTTTCCTGAAAAGCTTTCCACCCGATTTGGCCCAAGCCGCTCCCGGTGAAACCTGCTAGACATAGGAATAATGGGTACTCCTCACCACTTGTACCATAATTTTCGGGCAAATAAATTGCTACCGTTCTGCTGGACGGATCACCGAGAAGATTGTTTGCTAAAGCCTCAGACTCAACCTGGATCGTTTCAATTCGTCCTCTGATTGGTAAAAACGAATGATTTGGCACCCCTGCTCCTTTTTTTCCCTGAAGCGTAACCTTATCTGAACGAATCGCTTAAGCAAAAATATTTGAATCGAAACACATTAAAAGTCGCTAAAATCAAACAAATTCACTTATCAAGGGAGGCAAAAGTTCGTCCATCACGAACTAGCGTTCTGAGTAACTCTGCAGGTCGCCACAGATCATCGCCGGTTTCCTTATAAAAGCGTTCAATGTCATGTAAGACGGTCTCTAAACCTTGATTGTCTGCAAACCACATTGGTCCTCCAGTGTATTTTGGGAACCCATAGCCATTTACGTAGACTGTATCAATGTCACCGGCGCGCAAAGCGTGACCCTCCGAAAGCAACTTAGCACCTGTATTTATCAAAGGATACAAACATCTTTTAAGAATTTCGTCCTTTGAGAATTCTTTTTTCTCAAACCCCAATTCAGCGGCAACCCTTCTGATTAACTCGTTTGCTTCTGTATCTTCTATTGGCGTTCTGCTGCCGTCTTCGTATTGATAGAATCCTTTACCATTTTTTTGGCCATACCGTCCTAATTCGCACAACTCATCGGAGATACGAGCGGTCACCTCGTTAGAGCCTCCTACCATTTTTCGGGCCCTCCAACCCAGATCAAGCCCAACCATGTCGCTCATCGCAAATGGACCCATGGCAAGACCAAAATCAAACATCACCTTGTCTATCTGTGCCGGCAGAGCTCCTTCTAAAATCATCATTTGCGCTTGCTGGGAGTATCCTCTGAGCATTCGATTACCGATAAAACCCGGGCAATTACCAGCCATGACCGCGACCTTATCCAATTTTTTGGCTAAAGCCATTGCTGAAGCTAAGGTTGCCCTCGAAGACTGAGCTCCCCTAATTACCTCTAGGAGCCTCATAACATTGGCTGGGCTAAAGAAATGCATTCCACATACCGAGTGCGGACGTTTTGTAACCGCGGCGATCGCATCAATATCAAGCCCCGACGTATTCGACGCTAAAATAGCGTCAGCCTTCATAACCTTGTCCAATTTCGAGAAGATTTCTTTTTTAAGGTCCAAGTTTTCGTAGACGGCCTCCACTACAATATCCCCATCCGCTAGTACACCAAATTCAATCGTGGGCGTAATTAACGAAAGTCGCTTATCCATTTCGGCTTGACTTATCCGACCTTTCTCAACCGTGCCAGCGTAATTTTTCCTAATAAGCTCCATCCCACGATTTAAATTATCTTCGTCGTTATCATGCAATCGGACGGATATACCAGCATTTGCAAAACACATCGCAATCCCGCCACCCATCGTACCAGCACCAACGACTGATGCTTTTTTTACTTCGGATATCGCATCGCTTTTTGAAAGGCCAGGAATCTTGTTGGCCGCCCTTTCAGAGAAAAAAATATGAATCAATGCCTCTCTTTGAGGGTGTTTGAGACACTCAGAGAATTTTTCGCGTTCGGTTGCCAACCCGTCATCAAAATTATCTGATCTCACAGCTGCCTCGACACATTCCACGATTTTTAAAGGAGCAAATTGTCCGCGATGCGTTTTTTCAAGACTAAGCTTCAATCTGTCAAACATCTTCAAATTTTGACGATCTTTAAAGATCTGATCACTAATGTCTCGAATCTTTCTGGTTTTACTCCCTCCTAAAACAATGTCTTTCGCAAATTCGATACTCTCTTTAACGAGATCTTGGGCCACCACATGATCGATGATTCCAAGTGTTTTAGCTGCTGAGGCGACAAAGGGCTCTCCAGATAAAATCATTGCTAACGCTTTTTCCGCCCCAATTAATCTAGGCAGTCTCTGGGTGCCTCCAGCTCCAGGCAGAAGTCCCAACTTCACCTCGGGAAGTCCAACAGGCGCACTCTCAGACGCAACGCGATAATCACAAGCCAAGGCGACTTCTAACCCGCCACCAAAAGCAGTTCCATTTATTGCAGCGATGACCGGTTTCTTGCTGCTCTCAATTTTTTCAATCACTTCGTTTAACCCTACGGCCTCTTGTGCCGCTTCACCGAATTCACCGATGTCAGCACCAGCGATAAATGCCCTATGCATTCCGGTCAAAACCAGAGCGTCAATATGTTCGGCCACGAGAGCCTTACTTACCCCGTCGTAGAGTCCCTGCCTTACTCCCGACGAAAGAGGGTTAACCGGCGGGTTGTCTATCTTAAGCAAGGCAATGTTGTTGTCCTCGGCATAATGCACGGTTCCTTTCATTTTGATCTGCCTCTAATTTTTTGTTTGACTGTGAAAGAATTAGATTTTTACGCCTATTGGATTTCCAAGGTTGAAAATGTTTGAATCGTAAGAAACCCCTTTTTCTCTTTCAGCTTCAGGCGGGAAAACACGTCTTTTCTCTTCATAGTATTTTTCTCTCCAATCCCCCTCGCAAGCTCTATTATAGGTGGCGTATAGAGCTCTTCTGGAATTTTTGGTTAGATTAGCTCCTGACTTGTGCGGGATATAGGAGTCAAAAACAAGAATATCTCCTGGTTCAGTCTCAACAGAAATCCACTCGTTTTTCATCTCAAAATCCTCTGACAAGGTCAGGTCTTTTTCCGCTGGCAGCAAATCACGTATTCGCTCAGATCTCATTAGCTCCAAACAGCCGTTGTCAGAGCGCATTTGATCGATACTTAGCATCAAGTTCAAATGAAAATTTTGTCCAAAGGATCTAAAGGCTGGCGCGTCTTGATGCGCTCTAAAACCCTGCCCTCCAGCTTGTTTAAAGTTAATTTTCTCTTTGAACAAGACCACTGGAGCTCCCATAACTTGGTTTAACAAAAGCCTAAACGAGTCCCCTAGCAAATGGGGGCTGAGGACTTCTTCATATTCGAGGAAATTCTCTATTCTACAGAGTCTGCGTTGATTAGAAGTATACTCAAAGTAGCTCATCCATTTGCCTGGAACCTCTGGCCAACTTTCCATTTTTCGCACCGATTCCTCAATCTTAGCCATCTCATTGTCGTTGAACCAAGACTTGATCCGAACGAAACCATTCTTCTTAAAAAACGTCATCTTTGATTTGGACAAAGGTTCAATCAAATGTCGACGAAGCATTGATTCATAACTCTCAACAGGAGCTACTTTACAAGATTGTTCTTTCGCGGCCTCATCGTATCCCCTCAGAGCGAGGGCTTCTTTAAAATAAGGGTTTGATTCAAAAGTTTTAGCCTCGGCAGCATTCATTGGCCCTCCCTGGAGGGACAGGGTTTGGAGACTAGCATGGGAAATTTTTTCTTCGTAACCATTTTCGGAAAAGGCTTTATAACGTTTTGCCTGCACATGTAAGCCAACAAGGCTGGAAATTTTCTCAGCCACGCCTATTTGTTTCAGGTATTGCTCACCGATTCGGTCATGATCGACCACGCCGACTTGTGTTGCAGAACCCTCTCCAGCAGAACACCAATGACCAATATCATGGAAAAGAGCAGCTAAAACTAGTGATTCGCTCTCCCCAGCCGCCGTGGCGAGGGACGCTGCTTGGAGAGAGTGGTCTAACTGGCTTATTGGCTCACCGATATAATCAGCATCCACTTGACTCTTTAACTGAGAAAATAATTCGTGCATCATCTCAACCTGTCATCAATACCAAGCTTTTGAGGAGGAAGAATTGCTTGACAAGAAACCCTTAGACGACTTTCTGAAGGCTAAAAACCTCCCAGGTGTTGTCGCATTAATTACGTCTCCTTCGGAAACTTTATATGAATCTGCGTTTGGGTACGCGGATACCACAAAAGAAGTTAAGGCCACACTTGATACTCCTCACGCAATAATGTCAATGACTAAGCCAATCACCTCTTGCGCAATTATGAAACTTCACGAGCAAGGAAAACTGTCATTAGATGACGAGATTTCTAATTACCTTGAAGAGTATAAACTCACCGAAGTTCTTTCGGAAGTGGATCTGGAGACAAAGGAATATTCGACAAAACCATTGTCAAAGAAACCCACGATCAAAAATCTTCTCAATCACACCTCAGGCTACGGTTACAGATTCTCAAATCATACTCTCAGGAAGATCTGTAAAATGGACGAAACAGAATTCTCGCTGTTACATAAACCTGGAGAAAAATGGACTTATGGGGCGTCCACCAAGATTTTAGGAGATCTTTTAAGTAAGGTTGAAGGCGGAGATCTCGAACAATCTTTAAGAAGATTGGTCTTGGACCCTTTAGGAATGAGTGAAACCTCATTCAAACCAAGAGAGAATCAAGCTGTTCCACACCGGCTCGAGAATGGGAGCTGGGTATCCACAGAGAAATTTCCTCGGATTGACGCAGGCGATGGCGGTTTGATCTCGACGGTTAAGGATTACGAAAAATTTTTGCGATGCTTTTTAAACAAAGGAGACCCCATTCTATCTGCTGAAATGGTAAAAGAAATGACGACCAATCAAATAGGTGATCTTTGGGTTGAAACACAACCCGATGCGAACCCCGCCCTTACGTGTCCCTTCCCACTCGGTGGAGGCGAAGATAAGTTTGGGCTGGGCTTCCAGATTCATATGAGCGAAAAAGAAAACGAGCGTGCCCCAGGGAGCTTCAGCTGGTGTGGATTAATGAATACATTTTTTTGGGTCGATCCTCGAGAAAATATTGCGTGCGTATTATTTATGCAAACACTTCCTCTTTATGACCCCACTTGTATCGAGACCGTTAAAGGATTTGAAAGAGTTTTATACCGAGGACTGTGATAAAACCTCGGTTAGGCAATGATTAAAAGGTCAGCATGTATTTTTCTCTCCCTGTTATAAGCTTCAAAGCAATAAGAAACAACGACGATTTTGCACTAAACTCTGTTCGCAAGGCTTGCGAGACCACAGGAATGTTCCGATTAACGGAACACGGATTAGAGAGCCAATTCGAGAATTTTCTAAAAAACATGAAGGCGTATTTTAGTCAGCCGCTTGGACACAAAAAAAAACTAGAGAGGAGTGAAAAGAATCCTTGGGGCTACTTTGATAGAGAACTAACCAAAAATAAAAGAGATTGGAAAGAAATATTTGATCTTATCGCTACAAGCAGTAGTGACATCTTTGACTCTGACATGCGATGGCCTGACACGCCCATACTCTTCAAAGAAATCAATTTGGACTGGCATAAAAAAAATCGGGATATCGCGATCACCTTGTTGGGAAAAATATCTTTAATCCTGGGAGCACCCGAAGAGAAACTAACTAAATTTTTTGTTAAAGAAGACACAAGCTTTTTGAGATTAAATCATTATCCAGTTTGTAATAATCCAGCAAAATCTCACCGAGATTTTGTTGATGATGGGCACTTAGGCATTTATGACCATACCGATGCTGGAGCACTTACTATTCTTTTCCAAAGTGAGACACCGGGTCTGCAAATTAGAGAGGGCTCGCATTGGAAAACAATACCCTCAGAGGAGGGAGAACTAATCGTGAATACTGGCGATTTACTGCAAATATGGTCTAACGATCGATTCCCGGCGCCAGTGCACAGAGTTTTAGCAAACAAAAAATATAAACGTTACAGCGCAGCGTTTTTCTTTAACCCAAAATATGAAACCAATGTTGTACCCCTCTCGACAACAGATCGAAAATTTCGGCCCCTTAACTGGGGAGACTTTCGCACTAAAAGATCAGCAGGAGACTATGCGAATATCGGTGATGAAATTCAAATCGAGGATTTTCGTATAAGGTGAACTTGATGTTAATCCTGATTTGCAAGCTGTTTTCTCGATAATTACAGAGCCGCGGGCTTCAATCCAAAATGGACATTTTTTCGATTACAACCGGCTTGATAGGCACGTCGGAGAGTCCTTGCTGATTGCCAGTCTTTACAACTTCGATAGAATCAACTACATCAAGACCTTCAACAACGCGCCCAAAGACGGCATAACCATAGGACTTACAACTGCTAGGCTTAAACATGCCTCGGCTTTGTGCTGCAAGCTGCGCTTTTTCTTGATCTCGAGTACAACTACTACCACTTTGATAATCCAAGAACCCATTATCGGACACATTAATGAAAAATTGACGAGATGCTGAATCGATCAAATTCATGCGCGCCATCGCAATTGTGCCCCTTGTATTTTTGAGTCCGTTTGCCGCCTCGTTATAAATTTGCACTCCTTCCGGGGCCTGAGAGAGATCCTTGTAATGCCCTCCTCCCTGAACCATAAAACCGGGAATCACTCGATGAAATATAGTGCCATCGTAGGACCCAGATCTCACATACCTTTGAAAATTACTAACGGTAATCGGCGCCTTTTCGGAATCAAGTTGAACGATAATCTCGCCTAGATTCGTTTTAATGCTTACGTTAGGTCCTCCCGCGAGCAGGGTGGACGGAGCAAAAAGAACAGATATTAAGATTAACCCGCGAATTAACATTTATTGTCTCCTACACTGCATACTTTTCCGGGGGAACGAACCCGTTAAGTTGTTCATCTATTAATTTTGCGAACCTAATTGTTTTTTTATCCTGCATTTCAGCGCCTATTACTTGTATTCCTATCGGTAAGCCACTCTCACCCAGACCAGTTGGTAAAACCGTTGACGGAAGATAACTTACACAAGACAAGCCAGCCCAAAAAAATAGATCATTATATGGCCTCTCCTTTCCGTTGACCTTGAGCAACCTCTCAGAAATCTTGGGATTTTGATCATGAGGAAAGGCGCAAACGGGCGTAACAGGCGCCAAGACGACATCATAATCTTTAAAGAATTCGTACCACTCCCACCTTAATTTTGTTCGTCTCTCGTTAGCAGCAAACCATTCTC
>JAYYDI010000150.1:0-15479 GCA_036161055.1 Pseudomonadota bacterium | reverse complement strand
TCTAAATCAACAACGTTTCCAGCCGGATTCCCGATTGACTCGCAAAAAATCGCTCGCGTATTTTGATCGATCGCTGCTTCAATGGCCTCTGGCGTGTCGGATGCTGCGAATTTTACCTCTACTCCTTGGCTTGGAAGCGTGTAAGCAAACAAGGTGTAAGTTCCGCCATAGAGTTGCGGTGTTGCAACTATGTTTGTTCCAACAGAGGTAAGATTTTGTATTGCATAGGTAATCGCTGCGCTGCCCGCGCTCACAGCTAACGCGCCAACGCCTCCCTCTAAATCTGCTACACGTTGCTCAAGAACGGCAGTCGTTGGATTCATGATGCGGGTGTAAATGTTTCCCGGAACAGCGAGATTGAAAAGGTCTGCTCCGTGCTGAGCACTATCAAACTCATATGAAACGGTCTGATAAATTGGTGTAGCCACAGATTTTGTTGTTGGGTCGGTCTCGTATCCAGAATGAATTAGCTTTGTCTCATCACGCATTTGCTTGTTTCCCTGATTGTCCGGTTTAAGTATAAAGCAGCTCGATTTCCCTCTCAAAGCAGCCCCTATAACGTTTCGTTATCTTCTAAGATCAAATTATTATGAACTATTTAGTGTTATTTGTGTTCTGCGTTAAGGCGAGTTACGGTTTATTTCTTTTTTAGACTTTTATCAGCGGGGTATATGTGGAACTTTTCTCATTAGAAGGAAAAACAGTAGCAATTACAGGGGCTTCTTCCGGCTTTGGGCATCATTTTGCTGGTGTCCTCGCTAATGCTGGCGCATCGCTGATTCTGGGGGCGAGACGGTTAGATAAAATCCAAGATCGAGTGAGAGATATCAATAGTTCTGGGAGTGCGGCCTTGGGTGTTGACCTCGATGTGAGGGATCCTGATTCTTGCGAATCTTTCCTCAGCACTGCCCAAAGGGAGTACGGGAATATTGATGTTTTGATAAATAACGCGGGAGTCGAGGCCGGCGCCAAGACTTATGCCATGATAGATGAAGAGGACTGGGATTACGTTTTCGATACCAATCTGAAGTCAGTCTGGCGGCTTTCAAAGATGTATACGCAGATGAATGTCGCTTCAGAGAAAAAAGAGGGGAATATTGTAAATATTGCATCGATAACAGCGTATCGTACGATAAAGGGGCAGTTCCCCTATGCTGTCTCGAAAGCGGCGCTCGTGAAAGCGACTGAGATTATGGCTTTAGAATCGGCAAAGTTTGGAATTAGGGTTAACGCATTGGCACCTGGGTACATTTTGACAGATGTGAGCAGATTGCTCCTTGAGGGGGAGCGGTCCGAAACCTTTGTTAAAGGAATTCCGATGAGGCGTTACGGTCAGTTCGACGACCTGAACGGTCCGTTGCTCATGCTTTGCTCTGACGCTTCAAAGTACATGACTGGCTCGACTGTGGTTGTGGATGGGGGCCATTTATGTGCCGAGCTCTAAATGTCAGTATTATAAAGGTCTAGAAATCAGCGACGTCGTGACTGAACTACGTCCTTGAGATCTAGGTTTGAAAAAGTGATGCTTTCTGAGGCTGAGATGGCTTTCCCGTATGCCTCAACCCAATCGGCGTGAATTCCTAAAACGCCGGCCCTGGGTGGACTTACCCTGAAAGTAAGGGTGTAGGAGCTTTCCGCGTCCCCCGGCAATTTAATGTTTTGTGCGTAATGCAGATTGTCGGATAAATTCAAGTGAGGAGACAACTCGAAAAGCAGCGTCTCCTTTGACTGATCATTTTGTATCGAGCCATTAACTTGAAGATAGGCTACATGGCCGCCCGTTGCTGCTCCCGGGGGCGCCTTTTCCGACCACGTTGCCAGCACCTCGATGTGCACATCCGTTTCGTTCTCAGCCAAATAAAAATTTTCTGGGACTATTGTGTCACGAGCCGCTGCTTCAAAAGTCAGCTCTATCCCGGGCTGGATCGTAGTCGAACCTAATATCCTCTCAGCGAGCAAAGGCGAGGAGAGAAGAGCAAGGAAAACAAATATAAAACAGTTAAACTTTTTCATGTCAATAAGCTTCCGTAATGGATTTTTTTAAAAGCCTAACCTTGCCCTATGATATCACTCCTAACGAGTCTAATTCCAACATCATTTGAGTACTTCTTTTTGCCATTGCCAAGAACATCTCATTTCCTCGTTGTGTTTCGCCTACTATCATTGAAGCGATGACTGCCATTACAAGACCCGCTGGCGCGTAGCGTTGATATAAATCGCTGGCCGTTACCCAGTCGATAGTTACCTCATAATTCTTCAGAGTATCAAAATAATGCTTTAGAAGCCTGGTCTCTTCCTCTAACCTGATCTTCGGGTTCAGCGACGTACCCATGAAATAACTCACGTCGTTGAGGGGGCATCCGAAGGCGCAGGATTGCCAGTCGACCACCGCCAGAGGGTAAGGTCCTCCGAACATCATGTTGTCAAGCCGATAGTCGATGTGAATTAAGGTTTTTGCTCCGCCTGAGTCTGCTAGGTAATTGTGTATTGACCTGCCTAAATCGGAGATTGCGTTCTTCTCCGTCGAGGCAAGTGCGTCGCGATAGCGCTCGATGAAACTGGGCGCTAAGGCCTTGTAAAGCTCCCCGGTCGGAGTTTGATCTTTCCCGCCGCGAGAAACTATATTGTCGTCGGCCAAATTAGTTTTCTCCCACATTGAGCCATGTAAATGCGCGAGTTGGGTAAGCGCTAGCTCTGCCTCTGAAACCCCGCAGCCGGCGATCTGATCACCGGGCGTTCCTGGAGCCAAATCTTCCATAAGTATGATGAAGTCATGCGTCACTGGATCTATATCGCACAAAAATATATTCGGAGTTGTGATAGCAGTCTCAGATTGAAGATTGTTGTAGAAAAAAACTTCGCGTTGATAGTTTAAAAGCTGGATGCCAGTCTGCCTGCTTGTCTCGTCTATCGCGGGAAATTTTCCGACGATGCTTTTGGGCATATCTCCCTCTATTTCGAGATTAAATCGGATATTCTCGCCGACTTGGCCAGTTCCGATTGATTCACTTGTTATGCTGAGAACTTTTCCCTGAAAGTTTTTTTTGAGCAGGATTTCTGTCAAGAAGGCAGCAGAGATATCTTCCCATGATCTAACGTATCGTGATTTGGACATGGCCAGCCTTTGGTTTTTTATTCCATAATAGAAATCGTTTTAGAAATGAGCAAGCAAACCACTAAATGCGCCAAAAAGAACTTGAAAGTTTCAGATAAATTCTCTCAAAAAACTGCTATTGCCATTGTGGTAGCCAACATGATTGGAACCGGGGTATTCACGAGTCTGGGTTTCCAATTGGAGTCGTTTGATTCAACGTTTGTTTTAATGATGCTCTGGTTAGTCGGCGGATTTGTTGCTCTCTTCGGCGCGCTGGGCTATGCGGAACTGAGCTCGAGATTTCCTCGGAGCGGCGGAGAGTATAATTTCTTATCTGAGACCTATCATCCAGTATGCGGATTTGTCTCTGGCTGGGTGTCTGCAACAGTCGGGTTTGCCGCACCTGTAGCATTAGCGGCTATTACTTTCGAATCTTACCTCAAAGTAAGCCTAGGCAATTTTCCTGATAAAATCTTAGCGTGTTCTTTGATCTTTTCTCTTGCATATTTCCACGCAACCTCTCGAGCCGCGAGCGAATCAATCCAGTTAATTTTTACTCTCCTAAAGGTTTTTCTGATTCTTGGATTTTCAGGCTTTGTTTTTGCCTTTGTCAGTGAGCCACAATCTGTCTCATTAATCCCTGACCGTGAGGATTTTTCTCTTGTTCTTACGGGAGCTTTTGCGATTTCGCTAATTTACGTTAACTATGCTTTCACCGGTTGGAATGCAGCCACTTATATCCTTGGAGAGATTGAGGAAGCGAGAGACAAAGTTTCGCACGTACTTTTTTTTGGTACCCTCGTCGTTTTAGTGCTTTACCTTCTGCTTAACTATGTATTTCTTTATGTGGCCCCTAAATCGGCTCTGAGGGGAGAACTGGAGATCGGGGTCATCGTAGCCGAGTACGCGTTCGGTGAGACTGGGCGTCTGGTGGTTGGAGTCGTCCTGGCTGTACTATTAATCTCAACGATTAGTGCCATGACAATCGCTGGGCCCAGAGTCTTCCAGGTTCTTGGGGAAGATTATTCGATGCTTAAGTGGTTCGCTAAAAAAAATCAGTTTGGACTACCCTCCAGGGCAATTTTTTTTCAAGCTTTGGTTTCGATTGCATTTGTACTTAGCTCTAGTTTTCAAACTATATTAATGCTTTCTGGATTTATAGTAGGGCTTAATTCTTTTTGTGCAGTTGCAGGAATTTTTATCCTGCGTCGTCGGAATCCAGGTCACAACTTCTACAAAATGTGGGGTTATCCGTTAACTCCAGCGATCTATTTGCTTCTTATGGGGTGGTCGCTTTTTTACGTAACAATTCTTCGCCCAGAGGAAGCACTTTTTGGATTTGCGCTAGTTTTGCTGGGATTCCTTGCCTATTTTTTATTAAATAGCAAAGATTCTGAAAATTAACAGCGCATATTAATCGGTCTTGGTTCCCTTAATTTTTGGCAGTGAAGCAAAATTACCGTGACGCTTTTCGGAGTTAGCGTTCATTGCTTCCAAAATCTCGTCCGGCTTAAGCATACTCGCATTCCAAATAGCCACGTAATCGAGACCATCAGCAGTGTTGTGGTCTCGCGCATAGTTTATCATTTTCTTGCAACCGTAGACGGCTAGTGGCGCTTTAACCGCTATTTGATTAGCAATCTTCATTACCTCCTCTATCATAATGTCTTGGTCTCTATAGACAGCGTTCACAAGCCCCATTCGGCTCGCTTCCTCTGCAAACACTTGGCGTCCGGTGTAAGCCATTTCTCGAACAAACCCCTCAGGAATTAATTTTACAAGTCGGGGGAAGGTGCCGACGTCGGCTGTCATCCCTATGTTTGTCTCCTGAATGGTCAGAAATGCATCTTCCGTTGCATAACGCATGTCGCAAGCCACTGCTAAGTCCACACCACCCCCGATGGCCCCACCCTGAATGCAAGCGATGACTGGCACTCTCGCTTTTTCAAGGCAGCTGAACGATTTTTGAAGATGCAGCACGTTGCGGTAAAAAGCTTCATTTCTTTGTGTTTTTTCTGCTTTGAAGCTCGATTTTTTCTCTTCCATGCTGCTGAATGATGAAATATCTAACCCGGCACAAAAGTGAGGTCCAGTTGAAGAAATTACAATCACTCGGGCTTTAGAATTGTTATCAATGTCCGCTACTATCGCAGGAAGTTCGTCCCAAAACTCTGCGGTTATGCTGTTTCTTTTTTCCGGTCGGTCAAGCTTTATCTGAGCAATATTGTTTTCGATCTTGACGTCAAAGCATTTATACATCGAAGCGTCCTTAAAAAATAAAAAATAACTTAGTCGATGTTTCAAAGTAATTCAATTCGGTGACCATTTAACAAAAAAGGTGATTTCGCAAGCGTTATATTGATCCTTATAAGAATTAAACTTAGTATGTAGGATCTCTAGTGAGGTGCTCCGACGTGCGAAGGCGCGAAAGGAGTGAAACGGGAAATCAGTGCGAGCCCTTAAAGTTCTATTCTGATGCTGCCCCCGCAACGGTAGACGAGATAGTCTGTTTCGATGCTTGGATCTCACGCATCCAACGACCACTGTGACGATAGAGTCATGGGAAGGTGAACCAGATGGCGAAGACTCGTGAGCCCGGAGACCGGCCTGCTAAAAAAATAAAATTTAATCAGACACTCGGGTGAGAGTGGGGGGATAAATATGAGGATCTTTTCTGGGAGACGTTCCGTCTTCGCCGGCTGTTTTTCATTGTCGTTGGTATTAACATGTAACATCGGTCTTGCTGAAGAAATTGAGTCACTTACCGTTTCTGCAATACCGCTTAATGTGAACGAAGCAGGTAGTTCAGTTTCAATTATCACAAAAGAGGACATCTTTGCCCGAGGGTTACCTTCAATTCAATCCTTGCTCAGGGAGGTGGCGGGTTTTGCCGTGAGCCAGCAAGGCTCTCAGGGCGCAGTGACACAGTTGAGAGCGCGAGGTGCCGAGGCTAATCAAATATTGGTTCTGATCGATGGGGTTGAAGCAAATGATATTGCACAGGGCAGCGAGTTTGATTTTAGCCAATTGTCCACCTCGGACATTGAGCGAATTGAGATTGTTCGCGGGCCTCAAAGTGCGCTTTGGGGAAGCGACGCTTTGGCGGGTGTCGTTCACGTTGTCACATCGGGTTTAGACCAGAAAGAGAGCACCCAATTAATGCTCGAGACAGGATCATTTTCTACGAAAAGAGTCTCGGGAATCTCTCAAAGAAACATGGGAAATCATTGGGTGAGGATCAGTGGCGATTATCGCGACAGTGAGGGAACAAACATTTCAAGGGTTGGCGATGAGAGGGACGGATTTCGAAATTTAAATCTAGGAATTAGCGGTACTTGGTCTTTTTCTGATAACGCTCATATAGATTATTCGATCAGACATATCGACAGAGAGACCGACTTTGACCGGTTTGATTTCTTTGTCACGGGCCTTCCCGCGGACGCAGAGAATCGAACCAGTTCCAAATATTTGTACGCGGGGCTTTCGCTAGAGCAGAAGGTTTCAGAGACTCTGAATCATTCTATTACATTTAATCGGACTGACTCTGACAACGAAACTATTGATGCCGATCCAGTAAATGACCTGACTAAAGGGACGAAAGATGTTTTTAAATATCAGCTCAATTATCTCAGTTCTCTGCACTCTTTTTCGGCATTGTTGGAGCATGAATCCCAAGACTATACCCAATCGGGGCAAGCCTCTTTTTTTGGCGACCCTAACAAGCGCTTAAAATCCAAAACAAAAAGTTTTGCCGCAGAATATCGAGTCAGTCCCGGCGCGTTTAACATATCAGCGAGCTGGAGAATCGACAATAACACAGAGTTCGAAAATGCAAACTCCTGGCGAATAACTGCTAACCGGCAATTTGGCGCTGGAAGCGAGGTTTTTGTGTCAGCAGGGGAGAGTGTTAAGAACCCTACTTTTGTTGAGCGCTTTGGTTTCTTTGATACTTTTATAGGCAATCCTACCCTCGAGCCGGAAAATTCTTTCCAGTGGGAAATTGGTTTTCGCTCTACAATTTTTGATGATCGCTGGGATATAGCCGCTACCTACTTTGAGTCTGATCTAAAAAACGAAATTAATGGATTTGTGTTTGATGCAGGTTTGGGTCAGTTTACCGCTGGGAACAGGGATGAGAGATCTGATCGGAGCGGCCTAGAGCTTGAGTTAGATTTCTACTTGAATGAAGATTTTGATATCAGCTTATCTTACACTTACGTAGATTCAGATGAAGAAGGGTTTGCGGGAAATAGGGTAAAAGAGGTAAGACGTCCTCGCCATATTGGATCAATTGGGGCGGTATGGAGGCGAGAAAACGCTGGATTGTCTGTTAACGTAAGTTATACAGGTGAGCAGGGCGATGATTTTTTCCCGCCTTATCCACCATTCCAAGAACGAGTTGAATTGTCCTCTTTTACTCTGGTTAGTGGGAGTGCCTACTATCAATTAAATGATTCACTGTCTGTGACTCTGCGACTTGAGAATGTTTTTGACGAGGAATATGAACAGGTCTTTGGATTCCGATCAGCAGGAGCATCGGGCGACCTTGGGTTGCGTTTATCATTTTAAAACGGAGAGCAAAGCGAAAATAGGCTGGACAAAAAGCGTATGAGAGAGAGTAATTTTGCTTTTTTGGTTTTGATTTGGTTTCTTCTTCTCCCTCTTTTACCAATATTCCTCCTCCAAGCGCTTTACACGAGAGGGAGAGCTTTAAAGTTGCCGGACGCTGAGCCCCCTTATTCGGGATGCTACGGCGATTCCGACGTCTCTTTTCATTTGGTCGGGTTTGGAGACTCTGTTATTGCCGGCGTTGGGCTTTCTAAAGCCGAGCAATCTATAACTTCTAAGATAGGTGAGGAGATCCAAAGAAAAACCGGCAACCTAGTGAACTGGTCATGTTACGGAGTAAACGGAGATAGGTTGAAGGACCTGCTTACGCGAGTTCATTCCATTCCTGAATTCGACGGCAACCTAGTTGTGGTCTCGGTCGGTGTCAATGATGTCACTCGATTAACTTCACTGAAAGCGTGGCGACGAGACCTCAGAGCGCTTATAAATAAACTCCGCGGCAGATTTGATCGTTTACTTTTCCTAGGACTGCCTCCAATGGAAGACTTTCCGATTTTGCCGTTCCCTCTTCGCTTTTTTCTGGGATTGAGAGCCTCTATGTTAAACTTCTGCCTCGCCAAAGAGACGGAAATTTTCGATGATGTTTTTCATCTCGAATATCATGGACGCCCATCAAACAGAGACATGGCTGAGGATGGCTATCACCCTAGCGAGGCAGCGTGCGAGGATTTTGCGAAAATTATCGTAAATGCCCTGGCCTTTGATTGAGATGAACTCAAACTCGAGTCTAACGGCAACTTCCTAAGAGTAGACAAACTTGTGCAAACAGGTTTTGATAAGCGAAGGAGTCAAAAGTTCTCGAGGTTAACTCGATTTTAAATTATTTATCATAAAAAAAGATGTAATTAAGGAAGGATATGAAGACACAAACTCTAGATTATTTGGATCAATCGACCCAGCTAGAGGCGTTTTTGGCTTGGGACGACAAGAAACCGGAAAAAAAGCCTGCTGTTTTAGTAGCGCACGATTGGACTGGTCGCAGGGAGTTCGCGGAAAACAAAGCGAAAGAGATGGCTGATCTAGGTTACGTTGGTTTTGCTCTCGATATGTATGGCAAGGGAGTCTTTGGAGCGGACGGTGACGTGGAAGGAAACTCGGCTCTCATGAATCCGCTTGCGAGCGACAGACGGGCGCTGAGAAAGCGTATTTTATCTGCTCTCGATGTTGTTAGGAGCCATGAACAGGTCGATCCGATGAGGGTAGGTGCAATGGGTTATTGTTTTGGCGGCATGTGTGTTCTTGAATTGGCTCGATCCGGGGCTGACGTTAAGGGAGTAATTAGCATTCACGGAATATTTTCACCGGGTGATATCCCAAACGAAAAAATTACTTCGAAGATTCTTTGTTTGCATGGTCAAGATGACCCAATGGTTCCGCCGCAACAGGTCTTGGACTTAGAAAATGAATTGAGCAGTGCTGGAGCAGACTGGCAGGTGCATGCTTACGGCGGAACTATGCATGCGTTCACTAATCCTTCCGCTAATAACCCAGACTTTGGAACAGTATACAATCCAGTAGCAGATCGACGCGCGACTAAAGCGATAAAAGATTTTTTCGAAGAGGTGTTTGTTTAAAGATGCCACGCATCAGACTTAAAAAATTAGAAGAACTAGACCAAAAGACGAAAGCAGTCGTCCAAAAAATGGAATCAGAGGGTAAAGATACATCTACCATTAAAGGGTTGGCAAACAATCAGGCGCTTTTCGATTCCTATTTTAAGTTTTATGGTCCTGCTCGGGAGGGGAATTCTGTCTCGGCAGAGCTCATAGAACTAGTCCGCTTGAGGATTGCCCGGCATAACGACTGTTTTACATGACTTAATGCAAGGCTTCTGCAGGGTGCAGAAAACAAGCTCACTGAAGCAAAAATAGCGATGCTGGATGAGCAAATGCCGGATTTTTCTCCGGAAGAAAAAACAGCTCTAGAGTTTGCAGACAAAATGGCCCTTGATCACAAAAGCTTGGACGACGATTTTTTTCGGAAGTTACATGCCTATTTTTCGGACGAACAGATATTGGAGCTTGGGATGTTGATAGGGCAATTTATAGGGTTTGGACGCCTTCTCCGAGCAGTCGATTTAGAACCTAGGTTTTGTGAAACCTTACGGAATTAAAAATTATCCTTTCTGCGTCTGGTTTCCGCAAACACATCGACTAGTTCGGCGCCGAGCATATTTAAGTTTGCTTGGATGTCTCTACTCATTGGTCTTAAGAATGGATTCGTAGACTTCTCTAGCCCAATAGTTGAGGGAACAGTGGGTTTTCCTTTGTCTCTTAGATTCTTAATTTCCTGCACTCTTTTTGATAAGACCTCGTTTTGAGGTTCGACGGTCACAGCGAAGTTCGCGTTGGCAAGTGTATATTCGTGTGCACAATAGACTTTGGTGTCATCCGGGAGGTCTTGAAGCTTTTGGAGGCTTTTCCACATCTGTTCTGGGGTCCCCTCAAAAATCCGGCCACAGCCCAGTGCGAAGAGTGCATCACCGCAAAATAGTTTTGCTTCTCCAGGGAAATAAAAGGCAATGTGTCCTCTCGTGTGGCCGGGGACATCAATTACTTTTACTTCGTGATTCCCGAAACTGAAAATATCCAGATCACTTACTCTCTGATCGATTCCAGGTATCCGGTCTACATCTTTTGCACTTCCAACGATTTTGCAATTCCAACGCTCCGTCAGTTCGAGATTTGCTCCTGTGTGGTCGTAGTGATGATGTGTATTGAAAATATGAGTCAGGAGCCAGCCATTCTGTTTTAGCACATCCTCGATTGGATCAATCGATGGAGAATCAATAGACGCAGTGAGTTTGGAATCAGGATCGTGGACAAGGTACCCATAGTTGTCAGCAAGACATGGGATTTGAACAACCTCTATATTTGACATCTGCTCACCTTTTTTTTCTTTTTTTAAAAAGACCTTTCCTCTACATAGTAGAAGACAACTTCATTGTTATTTTTTAATCAAAGAATTCGATAGAATAATCCAAAAGCTTTTCATCCTCAAAGGTAAACCAGCCTTTTACAGATTGGCCGTCTAATATCTCTTTGAGCCAGAGGCGGTCGTCATCCCACATTCTGCTGAAAGGAAGGTCATCAATTTGAAACCACATCGGAATTGCTTCATCAGTCTCTGTTGGGGTCCCCTCGTAGCTGGTTGCGACGAAAACAAAACCATGAATTCTTGGCATATCCTCAGCGTGAAAGAAGAGCTCTCCAGCAGGCCTTACATTTAGCGGATTAATATGGAGCTCTTCATTGGTCTCTCTTATCGCGCATTGCATGGGAGTCTCGCCTTTTTCGATCTTTCCTCCTGGCCCATTTATTTTTCCCGCACCCAAGCCTCTTTTTTTATGAATAAGGAGCACTCGGTTTTCTTCAACTACAAACATGATGGTAGACAATTCCTCGGGTTCCCAATTCTTCCAGTCGATATCAGAAACTTTCATATATGTAATTTCCTGAAATTGTAATTACTGCGAGTACACATAGAAATTTAGTGAAATCCAGTTGAAAATCGGTAACAAGACCCTATATTAACAACAAGTTCCTAAAACTTTGGTATATATAAATGACAAATGTAGGCTTTTATCTCAATCAGGTAGGTGGTTCGTCGAACTCTCTGGAGAGTTATTTGTCCTCCCTCAAGGAGATACCGATCCTGTCTGCGGACGAGGAAGCAATGCTTTTTGAGTCTTTTCAGCAAAGAGAGGATATAAACGCCGCAAGAACATTGGTTCTCTCCCATCTCAGATTTGTCGCGTACATAGCAAGATCATATCAGGGCTATGGTTTACCATTTCAGGACATTATTCAGGAGGGGAACGTAGGTCTTATGAAGGCGGTCAAGAAATTTGATCTCTCCAAGGGTGTCCGGTTGATCTCCTTCGCCGTCCATTGGATTAGGGCTGAAATTCACGAGTTTATACTTAAGAATTGGAAGGTGGTTAAGGTCGCTACTACCAAGGCGCAGAGGAAGTTATTCTTCAATCTTCGAAAGCATAAGAAGGCAAGAACGTGGTTTACTAACGAAGAGGCAGAGATGTTATCAAGAGATCTAGGAGTCAAGAAATCCGAGGTCATAGAAATGGAGACGCGCCTCAGTACCTTTGACGAGGAGCTAGACAAGCCTTGGTGTGACGAGGATGGGGGGAGCTCGCATTTTGGAGAAAAATTAACTTTGGGCAACAGCGAAAACCCGGCGGCAATTGTTGAGCGCAATGTCGACGCATGTTCACGCAATAGGCGTATGATTAAGGCGCTCGGAGAATTGGACGAGCGCGCTCAGGATATTATTCGCTCCCGCTGGTTGGCTGATGACAAGGTGTCGTTGAAAGAATTAGGAGAAAAGTACCAAATCTCTCTCGAACGAGTCCGTCAATTAGAGAAAAAAGCGATGGAGACTCTTCGTCTCCAGCTCGCTTGATTAGAGTCGCGGCGAAAAGAATACTAATCCGTAAAAAAGTGTCCCCTCGCAACGCCTGATGTGTCGTAAACTGGTTCTTCTTTCTCGACGCGGTATTTCATAATAACATTATCCATTGGCTTCCTCTCAAATGAAGCCATGTAACCACCCATATCTCGATACCAGTGACTGTTTAAATGAGCTTCAAGAGTTTCTTCTGAAGTCCATTCTTCATAAACCCAGACGCGTCCTGGTGTTAAATGGTCCTCAGTCCAAGAGTAGGCTATACATCCCTCTTCTTGAAGTGCCCCATCAATATGGGGTTTCGCGCCCTTGAGCATTACTGGAACTTCCTCTGCATGAACAAATTCAAAATATCCCGCTACGATTACCTTCATCTCTTATCCCGCATGTCAGTGAAATGAAAGGATAACTCGGTTTGTTGTTTGAATAAATGTGGACTTTGGAAAAATATGAAAAAATGAGCAAGCGTCTCGCAACTAATTCACGATTCATCCTCTTCCGCTGCTAATCTATCATCCTCTGATTGATATTGTGGAATCTCATTTCTAGGACTTCTCAGATCAAGTATTCCTTCTTCTCGACTTTTAATCATTTCCCATCCCTCAGGCCACTCAAATTCCATTTGCACTATTGAGGGCTTTTTGATGGTTTCAAAACCTCTGAGCGCGTCTCTGACCACATCGAGCTGGTTGACCTTATCAGCGAACCTTCCTGACTCAAATCCCAAAGGGTAGTTAAGGAATTTTGCTCTAGGGGGTTGCCCCGCTTCTAAAATATCTAAGGCACTGCCCAGAATTAAGGTGGGCAAACCTAATTCTTCGAAGTGGCGAGCAATCAGACACACGGTCTGGTGACACACGGGTCACAAGGGTACCAATAAAAGCAAATCTAATCGCTGATCTGAAACAGCTTTTTCGAGCCTAGGGATCAACTCGTTCCTTACCCGACTGCGGGAATATATTCCTCCCATGCAAGATAAAAATTCAGGAGCCAGTTCACCAATTACCCCCTCGTCATCAAGAATTCTTAGAGCCTCTAGAGGAAAGACTGTGCAGGGATCTTTTCTCGCTTCGACCAAATAATTTTGCATAATGTGAGCAAATCTAATTTTATCAACGGGCGTGCTGCTTTTTATTCGCCTGATGCTCGTGTCATCTTTGGTGAAAAATGCTTTTTGTCCCTTGACGTATGTTCCAGCTGTAGATACCAAACCCAGTTTTGATTCAGATAATGGCTTTTGTAATTGAACGAACGCAGGTACGTGCTCAGCTCGGAACCATTGATACGGCTCGTACCCTAGTTTCGCGTAGTCTTGTTTGGTCTTCTCAATATACTTGCTGTGCGGGTGTGACATAAGAAAGAATCATTTGTACGAACGCTGATCTTACAATAATGTATTAAGTGGTGTTAGAAAAACTTACTCTCGTTGGCGCCCTTCAACTTGTAGTCGCGATACCAAGCAATATAACCTACTACAGCGATCAAGATGTACGCAGCGAAAAGTGCAGCCGTAAGGTACAGCTCTTTTTCAAGGTACAGAAAAATCGCCACAGAGTCGATGATTAGCCAGTAGACCCAGTTTTCAAGAATCTTTTTAGCAACCATAAAGGTCGCGATGATTGCGCCCCAGGTAGTGAACGCATCTAGATAATCCAATGTTGAATCCTTATTAAGGGTGCCGGCGCTTATTATCGTTAATAAGACGATAGTGAATATCAATATTAAATTCGTCCGCAGCGAAAGGCTGCTTACTTCTAGGCCCTTTCCCCCTGTATAGCTATCACTTCTCCAGCTAATCCACCCGTAGACAGCCATTGCTACGTAAAAGACTTGGAGCACAGATTCAAAATAAAGCTCGACTGAAAAGAATATGAAGCAATACAGTCCGGAGGAGAGAAGGGCTGCAGCCCAGCAGAGGATATTCTGGCGAATTGCGAGGAGTAAGTAGCTTATCGCCAATATCACCGCTGCTAACTCTAGACCGTTCGTGTTGAGCAAGGCCTCGAATAGCACCTGCACAGGATTAATCTCTCATAAAAAACTGGAAAGTGACACCCGCTATTCTTGGTTCTCCCAGTTGATAATATGGTTCAGTGATATAAAGTTTTCTCGGGTCGTTACCAAAACTTCCGAAACCTCTTGTCTGATAGTCCTGATCTCCGAGATTCCTTGCCCACAACTTAATTTGCCAGGGTGCTGAAAAATATACTATGGAAAAGTTCGCAAGCGTGGCTCTTTCACTTTTTACTCCATGGCGATCCGAGAAATAAAATTCATCTTTCGTATCTGCAGTCAATGTTGCCTTCCAGCGGCCATGCGAGAAACGTATACCAGCGCTCGCCATATACCGAGGCGCATGAGCCTGATCTCTTCCCGATAAGTTTTCACCAAACTCATTTGTGTACTGATCGAATGTCGCTTTTAAGAGCCCAGCGTCAAAAGTCAATCGCCAGTTAGGATTGATCTCCCAACTTATGCTCGTCTCCAGTCCCTTATTAGTGCCCTCTGCAGCGTTACCCAGAAAATCAATGAATTCTGTGCTTCCGTCCGGTCTTGGACGGACTATAGAGCTCTTGACCTGTTGATCTTTCCTATCATCTTTGAAAATAGCGAGGCGGAGTTGAAGGTTGTTTTCAAATAAACTGCCTTTAAACCCTGCTTCATACTCAATTAGATATTCTTCATCGAACTCCCTTAAGTCACCATCGAGGGTTCCGTCAATATTAAACCCTCCTGCTTTAAAACCCCTCGCTACTGATGTATACGCAAGAAAGTTATCGTAGAGGTCTTTCTTTAGACTTATCTCCCCACCCCAAAAATTCTCAGAGGGGCTGAACTCGATTCCCTCAGAGTCTTCATAACTAGTTTCTCTTTTCTCGAATCTCATTCCCACTGATAATGAGGTGCCCTCGAGCAGTTCTATCTCCGATTCTGCAAAAACGGCATATGATTTAAACTCATAAGTACTAGAAAAATTATTTGCTAAGAACGTATATTCTCTGACGAGGTCTTCGTTTGAGTCAAAGTAGTAAATACCAGCGACCCATCCAAATTCAGAAAGCGTATTTATTCTAACCTCCGCGCTGCGTGTTTTTCGTTCTCTGAGATAATGATCTGTCGAGGTGTAACCAAACGGATGAATGCCAGTAAAGGACCAATCTTCATCGTAACCATAACCGATGTCCGAATTGGCGGCCCCTAAAATCCCTGTAATTTCATAATTTTCGCCTGACCATTTGCTTTTCATGGAGACATAGTTTGAATCCTGCCTGTCAAAACCGGGCTCATCCGATAGGGTAATTCGATTGTTGTCTAAGGAGAAAGCGTCGTATCC
>JAYYDI010000149.1:0-5845 GCA_036161055.1 Pseudomonadota bacterium | reverse complement strand
CTGAACAAGCAAATATCTCATGTTTTAAATATGAGTATGGTTTTTAGAAGTCAAATAATTTACCTAAATAAGGCGAAAAATTTTTTAACAGTTTACCTGCTTTTTTATCTTAGCTGGTAATAGGAGACTTTCATGTTTGAGATAACTTTGTTTAATACAGCACAAATTTTTGATCAGTTGTTCGCTTTTGTCTGCGTATATCTTTTGACAAGTCTGAGTGCAAAAGTTCGTTTTTATGGTTTCGTAATTGGTACCATTGGGTTTATCCCAGGGACCTATTTATTAGTAGTGACTGAGCTATGGTGGCTGGTAGCATGCATTCCGATATGGGTTTTTATAAACTACAAGGGCATTATCAATAACTGGAGAGAGTTCAAAGTAAAAGAAAACTAGACCTTGAATTCTTTTGATTCTGAACGGCAATAATAGGAATTTAGTTTGGATCTCTTCGGATTCGAAAATACTGGCCTGAAATGGAACAAATCGCTAAGGCATTTATAGGAATATTTCCAGTAAGACAGTAGTCATAAAAACTCTCTGTTCGAACATAAGATCTTTTAAGTAAGGGTCAACAAACTGCAGGTAACCTTTTTGCAAAAAATAGTGAGCACCTCAATCGAATTGAGGGGAACATCTTGAAAGAAATCGACAACTACCGGTTTTGCTTTTACGGATCAGACGAAGGGTTCCTACGAAAATAGCCGAGTGAAATCTACCTCAAAGGTTGACTTATAAATATGAGAAGGGGAGGCGAACTCAGACCCCATATGCATGAACATGGTCGGCTGATTGGGGCAGTCTACATAAATGTGCCGGATAAAAACGAGACAGATAAAGGCAATTTTGTTGTTCGCGTAGACGAAGATTTATGTGAAGAAAATAGAGGCTATATTTCTAATTAGACTGCTGAGTATCCTCTGGAAATCTGATGATTTCCCCGTTCACTCTCTCGCACCAAACTATTCCATTCACATTCCGTAAGGGATGCACGGTATTGCCTTTTAAAGTGAGGCTAAAAGGCTTCACCAGCTAGATTTTTGGGCTGCTTTTAGGTTGCGATCTATCAGTGTTTTTCACCAACGCAAAGTTCTTCAAAATCTGTTCCGATCTTCTTCGCAGATTTTTTACTGGTCTGCTCTCAGACTGGGGCTCCTTGTATCTACAAGATTTGTGAGTTGCTCGAAAACCTTGTTGTTTACTAATGCTGTGAGGGCTGGATCCAGCTTGATCTCATCAACATAGCTATCGGATCTTTTCAATGCCTCTGCTAAACAGCGAACAGCTTCCTCAAATTGTTCCACTACGGTGTATGCGCAGGCTAATTGATAGAAAGCGTGGCTATTGTCTGCATCAATCTTGAGAGCTTGTTGACAAAGATTTATAGCCCATTGTGGTTCGTTTAATTCAAGGACTGCGTCAGCCTTGTAGGTAAGTGCCTCGCAATCATCTGCTCGCAGTTTCAACAACTCATCATAGACGGTAATCTTGTTGGCAGGTGAGGAATCCTGTTGCGCTCGTAACCAAAGAGATTGTATTTCTTGGGTCATTTCAATCTCCTCTCGATTTTCTCTTATTTGCATTCTCTTTTCTTCTAGTTCATCTTCAATGCTTATTAATCTTTTCTCGTATTTTTGAACGACCCTAGAGATCTCCTTATCCGCAAAATTCCTTGCGCCCTCCTTGATCTCCCTAAGTGAAGACCACCCGACTAAAACTAGGAGTGAGGTTGCTGCAGCAATTAGATAAAAGAAATATGTAATAGCGCTAGTGGCATATTCTACGCCCCGATCCACAGACGCTTTTTCTCGATCAACTATTTGTTGAATGATTTCTTGGCGCGAGTTCGCTTGATCAATTCTAAGTTGCTTGAGTTCATCAAGAACGTACCGTTCGATGAATGGAGAATAAATTGGAGCAGTCAAATTACTGATTTGGTCTTCCGATAATAATTCTGAATCAGAAGAGAAAGTGTACGCAGAAAAACCAGACAGAATAATAGAAATTAAGAGGATTCTCATCTTGACGAGCCTACCCATTGAGTGTGAATATTCGGGCGCGCATATTAAATTGAAAATCTATTCCGAGAAAGAAAAATTCGCCGGCACAGGCTTACCTTCCAGGCAGCGAAATTATACTATTTTTGGATGGATTTTTTAGAATTTCGCGTCTCTATTTTGGGATCCAGTTCGAGCTGTAAAACCTATTTTAGTCAATAAAGAAAGAGAGAAAGAAAGACATGCCTATATCTTTTTTACCGGTCTCGGATCATCGATTTAAAAGATCACCTTTTTTTGCTTGCAATGACCGGGATGACACTAAGTACAGCATATACAATGGGAGGCTTTATCCAATAAGTTCTGGGTATGACGAAAAAGCTCATTATCTTCACCTTCGGTCTAAATGCTGCTTGTATGATGTACCAGAGACACCTTTAAGGATCGCAGGCCCAGACAGTCTGGCTTTTCTGCAAAAGCTTTTTACCCGTGATATTTCGAAGATACGGGTTGGGAGAGCAGGTTATGCGATCGCATGTGATTATCAGGGTGGCATAATAATGGACGGCGTTTTGATGAGACCGAATGAACGCGAATTTATATATGTTCAGGCTAATGGAGACTTTCTTAACTGGGCAACTGCTCATATTGGAGACCTAAATGCGTCAATCAGAGATTTCGACTCTTGGGTTTTACAGATACAGGGACCCACTTCGTTAAAAGTGTTTGAAGCTGTAACTAATATTTCCTTAGAAACCTTTTCGTACTATGACGCTATCGAAACTGAAATTTGTGGTTCCCCTTTTTACGTTTCAAGGTCAGGGTGGTCAGGGGAGCGTGGTTTCGAAATATACTCTAAAGATAGAGATTTCGATGGGGTTGAACTTTGGGAATATCTGCTTGAAAAAGGTTCAGCTGCGGGTCTAATTGCGTCAGACATATCGTCTATGCATACGAGAAGAATTGAGGCAGGTATCCTAGATTATGGGACTGATATCGACCAGACTTTCAATCCCTATGAAATAGGACTGTGTCGATTGGTCGACAAAGAGAAAGAAGATTTTATAGGCCGAGAAGCACTGGTGAACACAAAACGTACAGCGTTACGTTTATTGGGCATCAAATGTGAGAAAACTTTCTTGACAAGAGGGGACAAACTATTTGAAGGAGCAGGGCCAGAGGCTGGATTCGTGAGTGCGGGGGGATGGTCTCCTTACTTAAAATACGGCGTCGGACTTATCCGGTTAAATGAACCGAGGCCACCGAATTATCAGTTACGAATCTCCACCTCGGCCGGAGAGTTTGAGGGTGAAGTTGTGCAACCACCGTTTTACGATCCAAGGAAACTTTTAGCGAGGTAGATAGAATGTTTAAAGACGCTAGATTTTTGTTTACTGCCGAAACTACTCCTGACGTCACTACTGACCTAAGCAGAACTGTGGCGAAAATTGATGATCTGGTTGAACTTGCTGACGCAGTAAATGTGACGGATTCCCCAAATTGTAAGAGCAGATTGAATAGCCTTTTGGTGGCGTCAGAAATAAAACGAAACGGTCTAGATGTAATACTTCAGCTAACGGGGAGAGACAGGAATCAAATCGCTCTTGAGTCGGTTCTTCTTGGCGCGCTATCGGTGGGTGTGAACAAAGTTCTATGTTTGAGCGGAGATCAACCGCCTGCGGGTGGGCCGACAGCGGTGAATGAATTAAACAGTAATGGACTGATAGAGCTTTGTGCGACTCTCTCGGATGGAGCATTAACTGATGGGACCGTTATAAATGACCCGCTACCAATTTTCTCAGGGGCGGCGGATGACCTGTATGAACAGAAATCAAAAGCTAACGCGATGGAAAAGTTAATTAAAAAGATCAATGCGGGAGCCAATTTCGTTCAAACCCAATATTGTTTTGACTATGAAGTGATAGAGCAATATTCCGAAAAGCTCAGCCACATTGGATTATTTGGAGATTGCAAAGTCTTGATAGGGATGGGCCCACTAAAATCAGCGAAGCAGGCTGACTGGATGCGGACAAATTTATGGGGGATTAATATCTCTGACGAGATACTCCGTAGACTAGAACTTAGCGATTCTCCTTCGGAAACAGGAGAGCAAATCTGCGAGGAATTGATTGAGAAAATCATGGATCTGCCTTGCATACATGGCGTGCATTTGATGGGACCCAATTGCGAAAAAGGATCAGCGAGGATAATATCTCGTTTCCGATGACCCTGTCTCCGGGAAATAAATAGTTCTCGTAGAGCAGATCGAAATTAGGAGGAAAAATTTTTTCTAAAATCAGGCTTTCTTTTTTCTAGAAAAGCCGAAACGCCTTCCTTAAACTCAGGTCGGTCGACGAGAAGTTTTTGAGTGTCTCTCTCGTAGTCGAGTTGTTGTTCCAATGAATTGACCAGGGCTTTTGAGTGAGCTTTTGAAATTTCTTTTAATCCAGTTATTGCTCCTTCCGCTAAGCGATCTGCTATTTCGATAGTTTTTTCCATAAACTCATCCTCGGGAAAGCAATCCCAAATTAATCCCCAATCTTTCGCTTTAGCTGCAGGCAAATCATCTCCTAGCATAGCGATACCGTTTGCTCTTGCTCTTCCAATCAGATTTGGTAAAAACCATGAGGCGCCAACGTCAGGAATTATCCCCAGGTTAGGACCAAAAACCAGTTTAAAACTTGCGGATTCGGAGGCTACAATTAAATCCCCCGCTAGCGCAAGCCCGACGCCACCGCCAGCCGCTAAGCCGTTGACTGCGGTGATTACAGGCTTATCCATGGACGTGATCAGGCGAACCAAAGGATTAAAAATTTTGTCCATTCGCTCTGCTCCGGCTTGCCCTCTGGTAAGTGCTCTCTCCACTTCCCAACCACCGTTCGCTAAATCAGCCCCTGAGCAAAAACCTTTTCCTTTGCCAGTCAGAACAACCACTCTTGATTTTTGCTCTTTCTCGATCTCTTTAAAGGTGTCGAGTAAGCCGACAATGAGATCTTTGTTCATTGCATTGAGCACCCGAGGCCTATTCATAGTTAGAATTACTACCCCATTTTTCATTTGTTTTTTTTCTATTACCGCGCTCATCGTATAGCCTGCTAACTTATTTTCAGGAAAAATGGAGATCGAAGTTAGGCCAAAATAAATTGTTATCAAAACAAAAGGAAAGTTGAAATTCTCGGTTTTGTTTTTTGCCCGTAAGTCTCACTACTCCACTTACGATAACATAACTTTTTACTTTCTCTTGAAATGAGGCAACAGTGGAATGAGAAAAAAGCTTAGAGGTGACTACGATTATGTTGTTGTTGGAGCTGGATCAGCCGGTTGCGTCATTGCCTCTCGCCTAGCGGAGAATTCGTCAGTCAGAGTCCTACTTCTAGAGGCTGGAGGAAGTGACGAATGGTTAAGTATAAAAATGCCCTCGGCCTTTTATATGCCTCTCAACGACCAGCGAATAAACTGGGGATTTTTTAGTGAACCTGAATCGGGGTTGAATAATCGACGTATCCATTGTCCCAGAGGGAAGGTTTTAGGCGGCTCCTCTTCTATTAATGGCATGGTTTACATCAGAGGAAATAAAGAAGATTTTAATTCTTGGGAGGCGCTTGGAGCGACGGGTTGGAACTATGAAAACGTTTTGCCCTATTTTAAGAAATCTCAAAGAGCTGACGAGAGGACCGAGCCTCACCCCTATCAAGGGCATGAGGGACCATTATCGACGACAACGGGAAAAATGTTAAACCCGCTCTATAAAATTTTTGGTGAAGCTGCGGTCTCTGCCGGGTTTCCTCGAAATGATGACATCAATGGGGAGAACCAGGAGGGCTTTGGGCCGATGCCTATGACGGTCGATT
>JAYYDI010000148.1:0-4358 GCA_036161055.1 Pseudomonadota bacterium | reverse complement strand
AACCTTATTTCGTTCTAGAAGGCACAGCCTTACAAACCCAACTATTCAATTTTCAAAATGAAAAAGAACGAATCGGAATAATCGTTGACGAATATGGCGACATCCAAGGTATCGTAACAATAGAGGATATCCTTGAAGAGATTGTAGGTGAATTCACCTCAAGTCTTCCCTCAAGTAGAGAGGAGATAAAAAAATCGTTTGACGGCTCTTATCTTGTGGAAGGCGGAGCACAAATACGCACAATAAATCGGGAACTCGGTTGGGCTCTTCCAAATGACGGTCCGAAGACTCTCAATGGCTTGATTACAGAGCATCTAGAAAATATTCCTGAGGCAAGTGTTTGTCTTAGGATAGACGAGTACCGCATTGAAATCCTTTCCATCAAAGACAATGTCATTCGAACCGCTAAAATATCAAGACACATCACCAGCCCCACGGTCATTAACTCTATTTAGACCATTTCCTATTCAAGCTTGATAAGATTGAATCGAAGGCTGCCCGGTTTGTGTTCTGGCTTGTTCCAACCCCATAAAAACGTTCTTTGGTCTCATCCTCCAAAGCCATAATACATATAGCTTTAGCTTGCGAACCTTTGTTTAAGGCGTATTCCTGATAATCCACTACGTTAAGAGGCTCATTAAGAGTTTTTACTAGAGCATCAACAAAAGCTGCTATTGGACCTGATCCAGATCCATTGATATTAATCTCGTTTTCAGAAACCTTAATCATTCCATTGAGTATTTCTCTGCCTGAATCAGATGCCGATAACTCATAAGCTAATAGCTCGTAGGGCCCAGCGTTGTTAACGTACTCTTTACTAAATGCACTCCAAATCTCATCAGGTTTAAGCTCGCCACCAACTTTTTCCGAAATTTCTTGAACAAGCGAACTAAATTCCATGAGCAACGCTCTTGGTAACGTAACGCCAAAATAATGCTCAAGCACAAAGGCAACCCCACCCTTGCCCGACTGGCTATTTAATCTAACTGTCTCTCTATATGACGCGCCAACATCCTCTGGATCAATAGGGAGGTAAGGCACCTCCCAAGAGCCATCAGTTCCAGAGGAAACGTAATTCATCCCCTTTTTTATTGCATCTTGGTGAGATCCTGAAAACGCAGTGAAAACTAACTCCCCAGCGTATGGCTGTCTGACATGGATTGGTATTTTCGTGCATTCCTCGCTGACAGCGACAATCTTTTTCATATCTTTTAAATACAACTCTGGATCAACCCCTTGAGAGAACATATTCATAGCCATAGTCACAACATCAAGATTTCCTGTTCGTTCTCCATTTCCGAAAAGAGTTCCCTCAATTCTCTCCGCACCCGCCATTAAACCCAGCTCAGAGGCTGCGACTCCAGAACCTCGATCGTTGTGTGTATGGAGGCTAATGATTGCCCTTTCTCTATTTGGCAGGTTTCGAATAAAGTACTCAATCTGATCTGCATAAACATTAGGAGTCGACATTTCGACAGTAGCAGGTAGGTTCAAAATAATTTTGTCTCCATTTGTGGAAGACCAGGCATCCATAACAGCCGAGCAGATCTCAATCGAGAAATCTAATTCGGTCGCAGAAAAACTCTCTGGGGAATACTCTAGTGTTAACATTGTCCCCTCTTTGACCAAACCATCTGTATACTTCCTCACCATCCGAGTACCCGTTGTTGCCAAATCTATTACCTGAGATTTCTCCATCCCAAAAACAACTCGCCTCTGCAAAGCTGAGGTGGAATTGTATAAATGGAAAATAACCCTCTTCGCTCCAGACAGAGCTTCACACGATCTTTCTATTAGGTCTTCTCGTGCTTGGCACAAAATCTGGATAGTTACATCATCGGGAATCAGTTTCTGCTCGACAATTTTTCTAACGAAGTCATAGTCAGTCTGCGAAGCAGCGGGAAATCCGACTTCTATCTGCTTAAAGCCTATCTCAACGAGTAAATCCCACATTTTGTGCTTTTCAAGGGGGGTCATCGGCTCGATCAACGCTTGATTTCCATCTCTCAAATCTACGCTGCACCAAGCCGGCGCCTTCGTAATGGTGTTGTCTGGCCAGGTTCTGTCCTCAAGCAAAATTGGAACAAAAGGTTTGTATTTGCGAAAAGGCATCTTCCTCTCAGAATAAGGATCGCTTGACGCTATCTCATTTTTAAGATCCATTTTTTTGCCACCTGTAAAGGAGTAAAGGGCTCTGCAAAGATACGATTCGTGATTGGTTTAGGCTTTCAAAACAGCAGAGAAACTATAGCCTCTGAGATCTCAATTGCAAGCCCTCAAGAAATTATCCAATAATCTTGGCGCCTTCTCGAAAACTTTTATAGTTGGCAACGTAATTCTTAGAACTCAGTCGCAAAGCCTCGACCGAAGACTCGTCTAGCTGCCGAATCACCTTGGCAGGCGATCCCATAACTAACGAACCTTCCGGAATCTCTTTTCCCTCTGGAATCAGAGAATTCGCTCCGATAAGACAATTTTTACCCACCCTAGCTCCATTGAGAATAACGGAATTTATTCCAATCAAACTATTTTCACCGATGAAACAGCCATGCAACATCACTTTGTGCCCTACCGTTACCCCTTCCTCGATAATAAGAGGACAGCCAAGATCCGTGTGCAAAACTGAACCATCTTGTATGTTAGATGATTTGCCGACAGTAATAGGATCATTGTCACCTCTTAACACCGCATTAAACCAAACACTTACTTGATCTCCTAAGATGACGTTTCCTATTACGTCCGCAGATTCAGCTATCCAATGGTCGCCGAGGAAGTCGGGTTTCTTGCCGTGAAGCTCATAAATCATATTTTTTCCTGCTATTAAATGCACTTGATGTCTCTCGCAACAAATAAATATTACCAATCATGACGATTGCTTTATACTTGGCGGATGAATTTCTGCAGTAATTGTGGCGAAAAGATTATCAAAAAGATTCCCGAGGGCGATAATCGACAAAGATTTGTATGTGACGCCTGTGGTCGAATTTATTATCAAAACCCAAAAATTATCACTGGCTGTCTCCCCCTCTATAGCGATAGCGTTTTGTTATGCAGAAGGGCAATCGCTCCAAGAGCCGGATATTGGACACTGCCAGCAGGATTTCTCGAAAACGGAGAGGCAGCTTCAGCGGGCGCCATTAGAGAAACGCTGGAGGAGGCCAACGCTCAGGTTAAGCTTTCACATCTCTACACTCTATTTAATTTACCTCACATATCTCAGATTTATATGTTTTATATTGGGGAATTGGTAGATCTAAATTTTTCTCCAGGAGAGGAATCCATCGAAACTAAATTGTTTCGTGAACCAGAAATACCATGGAAAGAATTAGCTTTCCCAGTTATTACTCTGACATTGAAGAAATATTTTAAAAACAAAGAAAAAAACTCATATCCCTTCACAGAGGAAGATGTCCGAGCGGGGATAGACGGCGAAGCAAAAAGTTCCTTATTGAACAAATCATCTGCTTTCCGCAAGACCTAAAACAACCTTAACATTTAGGTTTTTTTTAAGAACTTGAATTCACGGGGATAGGCCTCGGATTGGCAAGTTTTTCTACACGCACTGAATGGCGTCCGCCTTCAAAGTCAGTGCTCGCAAAGATGTCCACACAATTTAGAGCGGTTTGCTTATCGATAAGCCTCTCACCCAGCGCAAGAACGTTTGCATCGTTATGCCGACGACTCAGTTCTGCTCCGACTACATCACTTACTAGTGCCGCTCTAATGTGAGAAAATCGATTAGCTGCAATTGAAATACCGATTCCCGAACCACATATTGCGACCCCAAATGCGTCACAGTCACTGAGCAGAGCTTCTGCTAAAGTTGTGCCGTAATCAGGGTAATCAACAGGAACATTCCCCTCGGCACCAAGATCGACAACTTCAAAACCCTGCATAGAAAGGTGCTCGATGATATGGTTTTTTAAAACGGCTCCTGCGTGATCACTTGCAGCGTAAAATCGTCTGATAACTTTCTGATTCATTTCTTAAAAGATATTCGATATCCATCTTATTAGGAACGATTGCCACGACCCGTAAGAACGGAGAAAAAAAGCAACTCTCCGATGATGTTAGAAAAACGCCCATTAAGAATCAAGCTACAAGGTTTTCTATTAGACAGAGCCATGAATAATCTGGAATATTCATCCTAACCAAACATACGTTTTTAAAAAGTCTCGATCAAGGTGCGTGATTCCGCCATCGACCTTTCGACTAAGTGTACTGAGCGGCTAAAAACAGCGCTCTGGGTGAGGCATCGTGGCTGACACACGACCAGCGCCGACAGCAACAGCCGCGACGCCATCTTTAGAGCCATATGGATTTTGAGGATAAATTTCCGAACTTACTTTTTACCAGAC
>JAYYDI010000147.1:0-3458 GCA_036161055.1 Pseudomonadota bacterium | reverse complement strand
GGGTTTTATCGTAAGATAAAGTTGAGCGGCTCTGTTAGCATCGATCGAATAAATTACATCCGCGATCTTGTCGAAACGCTGGTAGGAACGAAAGTCAATCTCAAAGATTCCCTCCTCAATTTCTCTCGCGACAAAAGACCCATTCACCTTAAGATCCGCTACCAAGTTAGATGAGAACTTCCCTGAAGCCGCGTTATCTAGGATTGCTACAAATTTCCTTATGAGTTGCTCCGCTGGCAAAAAGGCTTCAATTTCTGCCTCGGAAAAATTGCCTAGACTTAAAGCGGCCTGCCTGATCATCTGATCCGACTTTTCAAGCTCTGGAAGCAATAAAGCGAAAGAGGGTGGTTCAAGTTTAACTGGATCTGCACCAAAAGCTGAGCGTGGTCGATCTGAAATTTCCAGCGGTCTCGAGACAACCTCGGAATTTGATTTTCTCAAGTTTCTTTCTGAACCAACTTCGAGAACTTCTTTCGGAGAATTTTGATCCTGAAGACAGCAATATCTGAAGAAGAAAACTCCCCCTAAAACAATTGAGAAGAAAATCAAAACAAAAACTAAAATTCTATTCATTCAAAGATCATCTCCTACTGGACCTTGGCTTTTCTATTTTTAGCTAGACCATCAAATTTTGGATGGCTTCTGGAAATGGCGGATGAAGAATTCCTTTTTCTGTAACTATTCCCGCGATCAAGTCCGCCGGGGTCACATCGAAAGCTGGCGACCTCGCCGAAACTCCGGCGGGAGCGATCCTCACACCCCCGAAGTGCGTAACCTCAGCACCATCGCGTTCCTCTATCAGAATATCAGAACCTGAATTGGTGGCGTAATCTATTGTCGAGAGTGGAACCGCAATATAAAAGGGAATTCGAAAATACTTTGCCGCAATGGCTATGCTTAGAGTCCCGATTTTGTTGGCGGCATCTCCGTTAGCTGCGATTCTATCTGCACCAGTAATTATCATATCTATCTTACCCTCGCTCATGATGTGAGCCGCCATATTGTCGGAGATCAAAGTGCACGGGACTCCATTCCGACGTAACTCGAAGGCGGTAAGTCTCGCACCCTGGAGTAGCGGTCTAGTCTCGTCGACGAAAACATGAACATTAGTGCCCTGCTCATTCGCCATGTATATTGGAGCTAGGGCCGTGCCTAGCTCGGAGACCGCGAGACTGCCCGCGTTACAGTGTGTTAGGATGTTCGGGTATTTTCTTACCAACTCAAGTCCATTTTCGCCAATGGCTCTGCAAGATTCTCGGTCCGATTGATGAATATTTTGTGCCTCAGAAAGCAGGCACTGGTAAATATCAGGATTGGTTCGATTAGCTCTCTGACAAGACAACATCCGATCCACTGCCCAAGCTAAGTTAACAGCAGTCGGCCGCGCCTTGACAAGTTCTGAGGCGCGCGAATCAAAAACTTTGTTAATCTCTTCTGACCCTGCATGCTCCAATCCCAATAGGATCCCATATGCTGCAGCAATACCAATGGCGGGTGCTCCCCTGACCGTCAAGCTTTTAATAGAGACGATTACTTCCTTGAGATCTTCGCATACAACTATTTTCTCGTCCTCAGGCAATTTGCGTTGGTCTAATAGGTACAGTTTATTGTTTTTCCATTCAAGAGAAACAGGAATATTTTTCAAATGAGACCTCCTTTCAGATCTAAGAATACACTGTAACCCTTGGCATAAACCAATAAATCACGCACAATCCAAAAAAAAAGGGAGGAGAGGTTGGCTAATTTAATCTTGAGATCAGACCAAAATGGAGTGGCGACTCTAACGCTAAACAGACCCGAGGCCCTCAACGCCTTAAACCCGAAACTTTTTGTCGAACTGAATAACTCTCTAAAGGATATTGAAAAACAAATTGATTCCGTGGGATGCGTCATATTGCGTGGCGAGGGCAGGTCTTTTTCAGCAGGAAACGACCTAAAAGCAATTCAGTCTGGAGAGAAAGCACCCTCTAAACATTATCAGGCTGAAACGTTGGATATGATCGAAAACTTGCCGCAACCCGTCATCGCAGAGGTGCAAGGCCACTGCTACACAGGCTCGTTAGAGCTAGCCTTAGCATGCGATTTGTTGATAGCCTCCGATTCAGCAAAATTTGCTGACACGCATGGGAAATGGGGAATGGTGCCGGTCTGGGGAATGAGTCAAAGGCTTACTCGTAGAATCGGACCCATTAAAGCAAAAGAAATGATGTTCACTGGAAAAGTTATCTCTGGCTCGGAGGCTCTTGAGTGTGGTCTGGCAAATGAGTGCGTCCCAGACGAGTCGCTGAGAGACCGTACCGTTGAAATAGCAAATCAAATAGTTCAAAACTCGTGGCACACGCTTAGGTCCGACAAGTACCTAGTAAATGTAGGCATGAGCATGAGTTATGAAGATGGAAAACTATTTGAGAGAGAGAGTTCACCAGGGCCAGATCCTGACATGCAAACTCGCATCAAAAACTTTTAGAGCTTTTAAATGAAAAAGATTGAAATTATCTATTGCTCCTTGTGAAACTATAAACCAGAAGCGGTTAGTTTAGCCGCCGAGTTGAGAAGACGTGGAGTAAAATTTCCAATCGACCTTGTCGCGGGGGACAAAGGAATTTTTGATGTGATACTTGACGGCGAGACCATATTCTCTAAGGCTATATCTGGAGATTTTCCTCGCGTGAGCGAAACTACAGAAATCGCAAAGATGATCAACGCCTGACAATCAAGCAATAGTCAAAGCAATTAAGGCAGGAAGTCTTAACCCAGGTGCTCTGTTGTACCAATTTTTACTGCCCTCAACTCAGCAGCTTTTTCCTCAGGGCTTCCATCATTGAGGAAGTGGTTTGCTCCCGTTTCAACCGACGCCAAATACTTTGGCAAGTTTGGTCCACGCAGGATTGGATGAATCTGAATATGCGCGTGATATGCGGGATGGGGCATCTCGCAAGGAGACTGGTGAACAAGCAGCATGTAGGGAAAAGGAAGATCCCACAAGGCCTCGTAACGTCGAAGGATCGCGTTCAGAGCCACCGCTAAATCATAGCACTCGGATCTAGAGAGACCAGACAAGTATTGATGACGATTTCTTGGCACAATATAAACCTCGTAAGGAAATCGGGCAAAATAGGGAACAAAAGCACAGACCTCTGAACCCTCGTAAAGCATTCTTCTCCCGTCTAAAATCTCAGCCATCAACAAACTTTCCATTAGCGGCGAAGAAGATTTTTCGAAAGCTCCGGTTTCTTTTCTAAACCCCTCCATGACAAATTCAGTCGCGTATATTTGTGCATGGGGATGCGAATTAGATACTCCAACCAGTTCTCCGCTGTTTTCGAATATTAATACCTGTTCAATTTTTTCATAGCTCATTAATTCGATCGTTTGCTCGGCCCACGCATCGATCAGCTTCCTCGTCTCATCGATAGAGAGATGAGCGAGCGTTTTATTATGGATCGGGGAATAACATA
>JAYYDI010000146.1:0-9043 GCA_036161055.1 Pseudomonadota bacterium | reverse complement strand
GAGAAGGCGATGAGCGAAGCAGCCGACGGGTTTAATCCAGAATATGATCCGACAGGAATCGAAGGAGGCCTAGATACCAACCTCTTGCCATGGTTAGACGTTCCAAATACGGATGGAGTGTCAATGAAAACAGTCCGTGCGAGCATGGAAAGTGGAATGTTTTCTCTGATTATCAAGATTGAAGAGGGAAAAGCTTTCCCAAATTCAGTTTTTTTAGGCGGCTTGGACCTGCTAGTTTTGTCTGGTGAATTAGATTTCTCACAAGGCGGACAAACTAGCGTTCTGAAACCTGGGACATGGGGTTTTGTTCCTGCCAACACTAAAATAGATTCGATCGTGGCTAGAGGTGAGTCTGAGATGCTAGTCAATTTCTTCAACGGCATCTCGATCCTGAATTCAGACGGCTCGCTCAAGGGAATTTTAACCGCAATGGACGTCAACCAGCTCGCTAAAGACGCCGGGGTTACGATGGTCCCCAGCAGCTTAGCAGACTGCGCCAGAGCAAGACCGAGCGCATACAGAGGGGATCCTTCACCCCTTGCTATCGCAAAGAGAAATGCAAATGAACTAGTGGATGGCGAACCGTCTGGCGACGTCAAGAAATATGCCCACGATTTTTTCATTGACGCCAAAACTGTGCCATGGATTATCAATCCAGACCTACCTGATATTGGGCTGAAAATCTTAAGAGTAAGTGAAGAAACTGGTGTTATCTCGTTGATTGTTAAACATAAAGGAGTGGCTACACCCCACACCCATATCGGCGCGGCCGATTTCTTGGTTTTAAGCGGTGCAATCGGATATCGCGCGGGCCCACCTGAGGGATACGGGCCAGGAATGTGGTTTTATGAGCCCGCAGGTGCTCGTCATGAGTCAACGCAAAGTCTCACCGACGAGCCACTGATTTATACTGCGAACGTTTATGGTCCACTTATATTTGACTCAGGCAAAGGAACACCAGTAGAAGCAGTTCTCTCCTGGGTTGAGTACGTTGCCCTTGCTGAGGGAGGCGGAGCAAAACTCGTCCCGAATTCCGAAGCCGCTGAAAAGGCATTACTGGCTTGGAGTCCCTTGAGGAGCTGATCCAAACACTACCCAGGAGATAAGAGGGGGATTGAAAAGGAGGTGGCATGCCACAGAAAACTGACGCTGAAATTGCTTTCGAGTTAAAACGAAAAGGGCACCTAGCTTTTAACTGGCAAGATCTTGACAAGATTGATTTGCCTACGGGAATTTCAACGAGCATGTTCAGGGTGGGAGACCCCGCCGACCCCTCGTCCCCAACCGTTTTTAAAGCATATTACCCGCCCGGCTGCCTTGTAGAGGCGCACACTCACGAGTGCGACTATACGGAGATAATCCTAGAGGGCTCGCAAAAAGTCGGAGCCAAATGGTTCCACGCTGGTGATGTTCGCATTGGTCTAGCCAACCGGGGCTACGGACCGCTGCTTGCAGGAGATGAGGGTGCTACTGTGCTGTTCTTTTTTAAAGACGGTAGGTGGCCAGCGATAAAAATAGGCAACAATGATGGAACAACGCTTCGAAGCGACATCATCGCGGACCACTTTGAAAAGAGAAACAGAGGATAACCCATGACAAGGCTCGACCAAAGAGACGATATGATGGATTTGGCAAGAAGAGCACTTGCGCATTGCATAAATCAAACCACAGACATGACCGAATCTATAATGACAATGCCAATTGAGGCATACACGGACGAGACACGGTATCGAGCAGAGAGACACAGAATATTCTCGAGCTTGCCAATTGCAGGAGCTTTGTCCATCGAACTTCCGAGCCCAGGAAACTATAAAACAATTTCGATCCTCGAGAAGCCTCTTTTGCTCGTTCGCGGAGATGACGGTAAAGCCAGAGCATTTTTAAATGTTTGTCGACACCGGGGCGCGAGGATTTGTGAAGCTGAAGAAGGTGTTGTAAAGAAATTTTCGTGTCCCTATCACTCATGGGTTTATGATCTTCAAGGAAACCTTACAAGCCGTTATGCAGCGGGCACGTTTGGAGATCTTGACCATTCCTCGCTGGGACTCACTCCTATTGGCTGTGAGGAAGACGCTGGGATAATCTGGCTTACACTCGATTCGAGTGCGCCAATGAATATCAAGGCATGGCTGGGCGGGATGAGAGCAAAACTAGAGTCTCTTTATCTAGGAGATTGGCATCTATTCAAAAAACGTACGCTTGACGGACCCGGATGGAAAGTAACTATGGATGGATATTTAGAGATATACCACCACAACACCGTCCACGGAAAAACAGTTGGCCAGCATACGATCGGCAATCTGCTTGTTTTAGACACCCATGGCCCTCATCAACGGCTAACCCTGGGGCGAAAGTCGCTAAAATCATTAGAAACTCAGCCAGAGGAGGATTGGGAACCTCTTGAGCATATCAGACTCGTGCACAATTGCTTTCCAAATCTTTCAATATCTGGGATTGTGGGTGACCACTGCCTAGTTAGCCTGGTGTTCCCCGGGCCAACCGCAGACACAACCAGAACTATTCAATACACGCTTTCGGCAGATATGCCAGAAACCGCGAAAGAATTGGCTGCAGCGGAAAACTTTAGTGCTATGGTTTTACAAGCTGTTCAAGATGAAGATTATAGATTAGGGCTACTCATTCAAGACGGAATCAAGGCTGGCGCAAATACCCAATTCCTGTATGGCAAAAATGAGCCCGCAGTTCAGAATTACCATCGGTGGATCGATTATTTTATGAGGCAAGAGAAAGATCGCTCCTGGAATTTGGCTGCGGACCAAGGCTAGGATTCCAGAATAAATTAGACGAGTTACGGCCTTTTACAGAAAATTTATCTGCGAAAAGATGGTATAAAGCTCGATCTATTTTTTTTGAATGCCCTAAAGATCGCATACTTTTAGTCGTTTTTATCAGAATTTCACAACCTCAGAAAAAGCAAGCGCTATGGATTTTGATCTCGACCACGGGAAAGCACAGAGAGCCTGTTGCGCTCTAGGGTCTGGGCAGATAAATCACTATTTTTTATCCCGCTTAAACTTTTTTCTTTGGCAAGCCCATCTGAAAGTGTCTCTTCCCAGCCGAAATCAATCAACTGATGGACACTACTTAAGGTTTCTGCATTTCCACTCTGAATGTCTCTTGCTATTTTAAGACAATGCGGCAACAAATCATCGGGTGCCAGGACATCGTTCACCAGACCCCAACGCTCAGCCTTTTCAGCGCTGAGGTAATCTCCCGTGAAGCTTATCTGCTTTGCTCTGGAAACCCCGACCAGTCGAGATAAACGTTGAGATAGTCCCCACCCCGGCACCACACCCATCCTGACGTGAGTATCCGCAAATCTTGCCCTCTCAGAAGCTACAAGTATGTCGCATGCCAGGGCAAGCTCAAAACCACCAGTAATCGCAAAACCGTTAATAGCACCAATGACAGGCTTACCCACTTCACGAATTGCTTTTTGTAAATCTAGGTTGCCTTCCTTATTCTCGTCTCCCTGCATTCCTTTTTGACCTAACTCTTTTAGGTCTAGGCCGGCGGAAAAGGCCCTCCCTTTCCCGGTCAATATAATTACTCTAGTAGTTGGGTCATCCTTCAAAAACGAAAACGCCTCTACTAATTCAACGCGCAAAGCAATTGATAAAGCGTTCAGTTGCTCAGGGCGATTGAGTGAGACTATGGCAATCCCATCGGATCGGTCGATCAAGACTAATTTTTCCATCCCATTTTCCTTGTCTTATACTGATAAATCAGCGCCGTGTTCGGATAGGACTAGCTGTTTCATGCGAAACGGCTCGCTTCGCTACAAACAGACTCGACGAGATTTAAAATTTCTGTTTTGTTTCCAATCTCTGGGCGCTCGGAGGCCCAGCCGATGGTTGCCCTTCCCCTGATATGCATGAACAAGGGCAGCATACCCCAATCACTGCCACTCATGAACCTTTGCTTTCGATAGCCGCGAAGGAATCCATCCGACAAGGTTTCAAATTCAGGGTGATCTTTGTATTCAAATAAGAGGCTAGCAATGTCGTAAAGATACCAACCAAAACCTGCATCATCAAAGTCAATAAGCCGAATATTTTTACCGCGATCAAAAAGAATGTTTCCATGATGCAAATCCCCATGAATCAAACCAAAGACATCCTTGGAATACCCAAGGGAATTTATTTTAGATGCGATGACATCTTGGGAACCCAGCAAACAAGCACGTTGATCGCTCGACAAATACTCAGAGTCCCAATAACGACCCCAGAACGGTGATTTGCCAAAAAACCCCTCCAGATCAAATCTATGCCGCAAAAACTGTTTGCTTGGCACCCACTCTTCCGAGTAAAGGTGAAATCTTGAAATCAACTCCCCCACCCGAGCCAAGGCCTGCTCTAGAAAAGCAACAGTCATTCCCTTTAAATGCATCTCATACAAGGACCGGCCCTCTATCCAATCTAAAACACTCAGGTATCTGCTTCCTCCATTCATATTGATAAGAAGATAATGCTCAGCCTGTTTCGTTGGTAAGATTTTCGGCACCTGAAAACCGGCCAGAGACAGAGATTCGAGCCACTCTTTTTCGGAGTTAAGCGCTCTATAAGAATGATAGTTTGGCCGATGAACTCGCAAAACATATTCATTACCTATTCTGCAGGTCACCTTAAAAACGATATTTTCTGAGATGGACTTCAAGAACAACTGGGCTCCATCAAGACCCCAATTCTCTAGGTGCGGAGTGACCTCCTGCAGGATATCTAACGATTCATTCAAGATTCAAAAAAACCATTTTTTAGAGGAAACACTGCTTGGGCTGGCTTGATAGGTTAAGGCAAACTGGGACCGAATAAAACTGAAAAAATCTAAACCATCTTTAAGAAAAAGAAATTTCTGCGTTATGTTTTTTGCGTTTTGCCCATGTTGTGGGATTTTACTTATTGCAATATCCTTTGAGAGCGATAAGAAGCAAAAAGAGGGAGTAAGGGTGCTATTTTCCAAAACGTTTTCCATAACAAGTTTGTGTTTAATATTCGCACTTTATGGGTGTGAACGCGACTCAGATCAATCACAGGTTGCTGAAACTCTTGGATCTACTGATGAGTTTCAAACCGGAGCAGAAGAATTCAATCGCTCAATACATCCTGGCAAGACCCTCTATGAAAATAATTGTGCCGCATGTCATCAGGGAGAAGTACCAAAAGCACCTCACTTTCAGTGGCTAGAGATGATGTCCCCAACAGCGATATTTAATTCGATGCAAACTGGGGTAATGCGCGCGCAAGCAGCCAATCTCTCATTGGATGAGAAGCGATCACTGACAGAGTTCATTACACGTCAGACTCTCGAAAATGGAACTGATTTCTCGTTAAGGGAGCCAAACTTTTGCGAAAATCGGGAGTTATCAAGCGCCCAACCAATTTATCAGGTTAACTGGGGTCACGACACAAAAAGATACTCACCTCAGGATGTCAGCGGACTAACGAAAGACGATGTTAAAAATTTAAAACTGAAATGGTCTTTCGCTTTTCCAAACGCTCTTCGGGCTAGATCGCAGCCCACTATTTCCATGGGAGCAGTTTTCGTAGGGAGTCAAGATGGGCGAGTCTATGCGTTTGACCTGGAGACTGGGTGCACTAAGTGGGTTTTTTCTGCAAGCGCCGAGGTCAGGACTGGAATCGTATTGTCTGCCCCCTCTGAGCAGTTCTCAGAGGCGCGAACGCCTTTGGCCTTTTTTGGTGACCTACTAGGCCGGGCTTACGCGGTTAATGCCTTAACTGGTGAGTTAGTTTGGTCAATAAAAACTGATGATCACCCGAGCACAACTCTAACTGGTACGCCAGCTTACTATGAGGGAATGCTTTTCATTCCAATTTCTTCCTTAGAGGTAGTTCCTGCTGCGGACCCAGATTATCGTTGTTGCAGTTTTCGGGGTAGCCTTCTGGCGGTGAACGGTGAGACGGGTGCTACTCTATGGCGACATTATGCCATCCCTAACGAGCCAAAAATTATAGGTAAAACGAGCCTTGGAACTGACGTCGTCGCCCCCTCAGGAGCCCCAATATGGACTAGCCCAACGATTGATCCAAAGCGTAACCTAATATACGTGGGGACAGGCGAAAACTACTCCTCTCCTGCCGAGGGAAATTCAGATGCAATATTGGCAATCAATATCGAAACGGGAACCAGGGCATGGACTAAACAAACGACATCAGGTGATGCATGGAATGTCGCTTGTATGATGGCTGACAACCCTAACTGCCCTTCTGAGGATGGACCCGACTATGACCATGGCTCTAGCATTCTTCTCGTATCGGGGGCAGACAAGAAAGACGTCCTTCTTGCTGGACTTAAAAACGGCGACGTGCTCGGACTGGACCCCGATGATGAGGGCAAAACAATATGGAGGACCAAAGTAGGTAGGGGGAGCATTCAGGGCGGCGTTCATTTCGGAATGGCCGCTAGTGACTCACAAGTTTTTGTACCGATTAATGATATGAATAACACAAGAAACGGAGACTACTTAGATCCGTCTGAGGCGAAACCAGGTCTGCACAGTCTGCGTGTTAATGATGGTTCTATACTGTGGAATCATGTTCAAGAAAATGTCTGCGCGCCGAACAAGGAGTTCTGTGATCCGGGGATCAGCGCTCCGGTTACTGCTGCAAAAGGCGCCGTGTTTGCGGGACATTTAGACGGGTTTGTTCGTGCATATGACGAAGATACTGGGGACCTTCTATGGTCTTTTGATACAAAACCCAAAAGGGAGGCAGTTAATGGACTAGAGGGCGAAGGAGGAGGAATGAGTGGTGCAGGGCCTTTTGTTGCAGAGGGACACGTTGTGGTAAACTCTGGATACGGACTTTACTACCATGAGCCGGGAAACCTTCTTTTAGTTTTTTCGCCAGAGACTTAGTTTGTTGCATAAACCCTCAGTGGAGAGAGAAGCAAAATACAATGTTTAAATTCAAATTGCTTTGCGCTCGCAGAAACAAATCACTGATAACTTGAGACCTAGGTCCAATCTAGAAACGCACGAGATAAAATCAGAGTGCGGTATTTCGGTCGAGCTTGTCAACCTAGGCGCCAGAATAAGTTCAATTAAATTACCTATTTTGAACGGGCATCGTGACGTCGTCTTGGCTTACCCAAACTTAAACGGGTATCAAAGCGATCCATACTACTTGGGAGCAATTTGTGGTCGATATGCGGGGAGAATCGGGAACGGGCGTTTTGTGCTTAACGGAAAGTCATATTTACTAGACAAAGACTTGTCCAATGGCCCCCATGCTTTGCATGGAGGGCCTATTGGCTTAAGCACGAAAATATGGAAGCGAGTCAACGAGGAAGCAATTGATAAAGCGGTTTTCGAAGTATTCTCGCCTTATGGTGATCAGGGGTTTCCTGGAAATCTTGTAGCAAAGGTAAAATATGAAATTATTGATCCAGATAGCTTGCTAATAGATCTCTGGGCGACGACCGATAGTCCTTCTATAGTAAATCTTGTGAGCCATACCTACTTTAACCTTGACGGAAAAGTAACTGGCGTGAGCGGCCATTCAATTCAACTGCATGCTCAAGAATATACCGTTCAAGATGAAACGCTGTTGCCGACAGGCGAGATAAGACACGTCGAAGGCACACCTTTTGATTTCAGGAAACAGAGTATGCTCAAAACAAAAATGGAAGAGCTTCGAAAATTGACCGGAAATTATGGTTTTGATCAAAACTATGTGCTCAGCAAAGTAGAAGATGGATTGACACTAGCCGCTGCACTAACGTCCTCTTCTTCAGATCTGACTATGCAGTTGCACACGGATCAGCCAGGTCTTCAGTTATACACTGGTCACCACTTAGGAGATCCTTTTCATCCTCTTGCCGGAGTCTGCCTCGAGGCTCAAGGGTTTCCTGACGCACCTAACAAGCCAGCTTTCCCTTCAGCCATTCTTCTGCCAGAAGAAATATACAGAAAACGAACTCTACTTAAATTTAAATGGAACTGATTATCGTGCACCGATTCTCTTTATACATAAATCTTTCCTGCTAGATAAATCGCTGCCTCTCCCCCTATCATCACCCTCTCGCCGTGAAGCTCACAGAAAAGTTGCCCGCCCCTTGAAGAAATTTGTCTCGCTGACATCTTTTTTTTCCCAAGGACAGCTGCCCAATATGGCGTCAAAAGAGTGTGTGCTGATCCGGTAACCGGGTCTTCATCCACTCCTAACGAGGGATAAAAACATCGAGAAACAAAATCGCTTTGCGTTCCAGGAGCACTAGCGATTAGTCCTCGAGCCTCTAGGCGAGATATTGCTTTTAAATTCGGCCTTAACAACTCAATCTCCTCCTCTCCTTCAAAAATTGCCAAGTAATCGTCCTGACCTCTACATATTTTGTTTGGTACTGAATTGAGTGCAGCAACAATCTTTTGGTCTACTTGCTGCTCAGTCGGGAAATCTGCTGGGAAATTAAGGTAAATACTTTTGCCAACTTTTTTTGCCGACAACTGCCCTCGCGCACAAACAAAAGAAACGGAGCTTTTATCTCTATCTAGGTATTGCTCGAAAAGAATTTTCGCCGCGGCTAAGGTGGCGTGCCCACAAAGCTCGACTTCGATTTTTGGCGTGAACCACCGTATTTCATAGGGTGGTTTCCGTAGATTGACAAAAGCAGTCTCAGATAAATTGTTCTCCCGCGCAATCGAAGACATTACATCATCTGACAGCCAACCATAAATGGGACATACCCCAGCTGGGTTTCCCTTAAAAACTTTATCTGTAAATGCGTCTACTAGGAACATAGGGTGAGCGACCATTTTGTCTCCTTCTCGAAAATTACTTTCAAACTTTACTCCAGTCAAAATCTACTTATACTTTGCCCAATACCTCTTGTCGTAAAAATTGCTTGGAGAATTATTCATGAAGAACTTTTTTTTAATTTGCTTTACCTTTTGCTTTAGTAGTCTAAGTTATGCGGCCGAGAAGAGCAGCGGTTTCCTCCAAATGCAAAACATCCTTGGAAAATGGGAAGGAACCTTGATTAGATCTGCTCAAGAAGATATCCCAAT
>JAYYDI010000145.1:0-6100 GCA_036161055.1 Pseudomonadota bacterium | reverse complement strand
ATGGGGGGATACGGTGTGAAGATTTTCCGTAAACTGAAAGAACTTTATGTGCTTAAGTGGATATTTCCTAGTAACGATTCCTCCGTAACAGGCTATAATCTAGAGCTTTTGATAACAAAAGCCCTCGAGAGTACTGACAACAGGGTTCTGAAAAATTTGCCAATAACACCAGCTTTTATATACGCCTCGATACTATGGTATCCATTCTTGAGCGAGAGGAGCAGAAACATAAAAGAACTGGGCTTGAACAACTATGATGCCTCAACTGAAGCTGCCTCCAGCGTTCTCTCGAAACAACAAATTATTACGTCAATACCCAGGCGTTTTTCCACCCCAATTAAGGAAATCTGGTTTCTCCAATTTCGTCTGAATTCTCGTTTTGGAAAAAAACCTTTTCAAACTTTACAACACAAAAGATTTCGAGCTGCATATGATTTTCTGCTGATAAGAGAAGCCGCGGGCGAGAAAACGAGAGATTGCGGGAATTGGTGGACGAACTACCAGGCTGCATCAGACGAAGAGCGACTGATTATGCAGACGCCCCCTAGGAAAAAAAACCTGTCCGGGGGGGTTAGAAAATCAATTGGAAAAAGAGGAAATGAAAAGTGATAATCAATCGCACGTGCCGTAACTTTATCCAACGAGAATCTTGAGGCTAAGATGAAAAAAAATATTTCTTATCCTGTTCCTACAAGTCTCTCAACAGACGCATCGATCAATCAGGGGAAGTATGAAGCCATGTACCAGGAATCTTTAGAGCATCCTGAAAGATTTTGGGGACAACAAGGCAAAAAATTTCTTTCTTGGATAAATCCGTGGAGGGAGACTAACGAGCACGAGTTTAATAAAGGAAAAACAGGATGGTTCCTCGGAGGAAAGCTCAACGTGTGTTTCAATTGCGTTGACAGGCATCTTCGCGATAGGGGGAATGACACAGCGATTATTTGGGAGGGTGATGAGCCTGAAGACTCAAGGAATATTACCTACAACGAACTTCATAAAGAAATCTGCAAACTCGGTAATGCTTTAAAAACTCATGGGATAAAAAAAGGTGATCGTGTGTGCATCTACATGCCTATGATTCCAGAGGCAGCCTTTGCAATGCTTGCGTGCGCCAGAATCGGTGCAATTCATTCGGTTGTCTTTGGAGGCTTCTCACCCAGCGCACTAAGAAACCGCATTTTGGATGCTGATTGTTGCGCTGTGATTACTGCAAATGAAGGAAGGAGAGGAGGGAAAACTGTTCCACTTAAAAAAAATGTAGACCAAGCTCTCACCGATTGTCCGAGCATAGAAAAAGTTTTCGTTGTGAAACGAACCGAGGCCCCTACTGCGTGGGAAGACAGCCGAGACATTTGGTATCACGAGGCAGTTGAACGCGAGAGCGCGGAATGTCCTATTGAGCCTATGGATAGTGAGGACCCTCTTTTCATTCTGTATACTTCCGGCTCAACAGGAAAACCCAAGGGCGTTCTTCACTCTACGGCGGGTTATCTTTTGCACGTCGCCATGTCTCATAAGTATGTTTTCGATTATAAGGATGGCGAGATTTTTTGGTGTACGGCTGACGTTGGATGGATAACTGGACACAGTTATATCATCTATGGTCCTCTCTCTAATGGAGGGAAAACACTTATTTTTGAAGGAGTGCCTACTTACCCTGATGGCTCGCGTTTCTGGAACGTTATAGACAAACACGAGGTTAATATCTTTTACACTGCCCCTACGGCAATTAGATCACTGATGGGTTTAGGTGATGATTTTGTGACTAAAACCTCTAGAGGAAGCCTTCGCGTTTTAGGCAGCGTAGGAGAACCAATAAATCCTGAAGCGTGGGAGTGGTATTACAAAGTAGTTGGAGAAACGAAATGCCCGATCGTGGATACTTGGTGGCAGACCGAAACTGGCGGCATTATGATAGCTCCTCTCCCCGGGGCTACACCTTTGAAGCCGGGCTCAGCAGCCAAACCTTTTTTTGGAATAGAACCAGTAATATTGGACGGTGAAGGAAATGAAATTTTGGGAGAGGGCTCAGGGAATTTAGCAATTAAAAATTCTTGGCCTGGACAACTACGCACTGTTTGGGGAGATCACAAGCGATTAGTTGAAACTTATTTTTCGACCTACAAGGGCTATTACTTCACGGGTGATGGGGCAAGGCGAGATGACGAGGGATATTTCTGGATCACTGGCAGAGTTGATGATGTTTTAAATATTTCCGGGCATAGACTGGGCACCGCGGAAATAGAAAGCGCCTTAGTAGAGCATGAACTTGTCGCCGAAGCTGCGGTGGTTGGTTTCCCCCACTCCGTCAAGGGGCAGGGAATCTACGCCTATGTGACCTTAATGAAAGGCTCTACCGGAGAACAAACTCTAATAGAGGAACTCAAAACTTTAGTTAGGGAGAAAATAGGCCCTATAGCAAAGCCAGATCTTATTCAGTGGGCTCCTAATCTGCCTAAAACTCGTTCAGGAAAAATAATGCGTCGAATTTTAAGAAAAATAGCGGAAGGAGAAATTCAGGAATTAGGAGATACCAGCACCCTTTCCGATCCAGCTGCCGTGGACGAGTTGATCTCAAATAGGGTCAAGCAAGTTGACTAACGTGTTATTTTCTCTATTACTAATCGTCTTCTGAACTTACAGAAGTCATTTCTTCGTCGTCACTAAGATCCTTCATCGACAACTTAATTCTTCCTCTGTCTACATCTAGCACTTTAACTTTGACCTCCTGCCCTTCCGATAGATAATCAGTAACTTTTTCGACCCTCTCTTCTGATATTTGGGATATGTGAACTAGCCCATCTTTACCTGGCAATATATTAACGAACGCCCCGAAGTCTGCGATTTTTGCCACCTTTCCTGTATAAATTTGGCCTACTTCAGCCTCAGCGGTAATAGCTTCTATCGATGCTACCGCAGCATCACGGGATTCCAGATTTTCTCCGAAAATTATAATGGAGCCATCATCCTCAATTTCGATTGAGGCCCCGCTCTCTTCTGTAATCGATCTGATAGTCGCGCCGCCCTTACCAATTACATCACGAACCTTTTCAGGTTCAACTTTTATTGTAACCATAGCGGGCGCATTCTCCGACACCTCAGTTCTAGACCTACCTATAACTTTATTCATTTCTTCCAGGATATGAAGTCTCGCATCTCTTGCTTGGCCTAAAGCCGTTTCCATTATTTCCTCTGTAATTCCCTGAATTTTTATATCCATTTGGAGAGCGGTTACACCTGCCTCTGTTCCAGCGACTTTGAAATCCATATCACCGAGATGATCTTCATCACCTAAAATATCAGTTAAAACCGCGAACCCACTTTCTTCTAGGACCAAACCCATAGCGACCCCTGCGACAGGCGCTTTAAGAGGAACACCAGCATCCATTAGAGATAAACTCGCACCGCATACGCTAGCCATAGATGAGGAACCGTTTGATTCTGTGATTTCAGACACGACTCTTGTCGTATATGGCCATTCTTCAGCAGTCGGAAGCACAGCGGCTACGCCTCGTCTCGCTAAGCGCCCATGCCCTATCTCTCTGCGTTTAGGACCCCCAGAAAATCCTGTCTCCCCCACACTGTAATGCGGAAAATTATAATGTAGGAAGAAGTTATCTTTATAAGAGCCATGCAGGGCATCTATTATTGCGGCATCTCGAGTAGATCCGAGGGTGGTCGTCACGAGCGCTTGCGTTTCTCCGCGTGTAAACAAAGCGGAGCCATGGGCCTTCGAGAGAAGGCCTACTTCTACCTCGATTTTTCTTACTGTTCGATTATCTCTACCATCAATTCGAGGATTCCCTTCTACAATAGATTTTCGAACAATTTTCTTCTCAAGAGAGGCAAAGGCATTAAAGACGTTCTCCTCTTCAAAACCTTCTTCAGTTAATTGCTCTTTCGCCATTTCGCGTAAACGATTCAAGGCTTCTTGCCGAAGTTGCTTATCAACGATCTTATATGATTCTTTAATTTGCTCGGAAAAGGAATTATCTAAGGATTCTTGAAGGGAGTTATCAACTTGAGGCGTCTCCCATGACCATTCTTGATTTCCCACAGCCTCTTTAAACTCTTTGATCGCGTTTATGACAACCTGCATTTCTTGATGCGCAAACAAAACTGCACCAAGCATCTGATCCTCTGAAAGTTCGTTAGCCTCTGATTCGACCATTAGCACAGCTGACTCGGTGCCTGCTACGACCATATCTAAATCGGAGGCATCCATAGCGTCGCGTTTAGGGTTTAGAATATAACCGTCAGGCGAGAATCCTACCCTAGCTCCTCCAATGGGCCCCGCAAACGGGATCCCTGAAACACTCAGAGCTGCCGAAACTCCTATAAGGGCAGGAATATCAGGATCAATATTCTTATTCGCGGATACAACTTGGCAAGTTACCTGCACCTCGTTCATAAAACCTTTTGGGAACAAAGGCCTTATCGGACGATCAATCAACCTAGAGGTCAGAGTCTCTTTCTCCGACGGGCGACCCTCCCTTTTAAAAAATCCTCCGGGAATCTTTCCTGCCGCATAGGTTTTTTCCTCGTAGTTAACAGTAAGAGGAAAGAAATCTTGTCCCGGTTTGGCATCCTTCCTGCCAACGACTGCTACCAAAACACTTGTATCCTCAATAGTAACTAAAACAGAAGCAGACGCCTGCCTCGCGATTTTTCCGGTCTCGAGTAAAACCTCTTGTTCTCCAAACTTAAACTTTTTACTTATATAACTCACATTGTTCTCCATCGTAGGCTTCACTTTTAGCCAACAAAAATTTTATCGACGCAACCCTAATTTTTTAATAAGCGCTCCATAGCCCTCTAGATTTTTTTGTTTCAAATAGTTTAATAGTTTCCTTCTTTGGCTGACCATTCTTAGCAAGCCTACTCGTGAATGATGATCATTTGAATGATCTTTGAAGTGAGTTTGAAGTTCCTCAATATTTGCAGAGAGAAGTGCAATTTGAACCTCTGAGGAACCAGTATCATTTTCAGACTTACCGAACTCCTTCACAATTTCAGATTTTTTCTCAACACTTAAAGCCATAACTTAATTCTCCTAAATATGCTAATTTTAATTTTTTCATGGTTGCCTATCCGCGCATATTTACAGACATTTTTTTCAGACAACCCTTTCGTAACCACTCAAAAAGGGATTTTGGATCGGAGTATACGCCATCACGATCTGTCTTAGAACCTGCATCATTTAAAACAGTAAAAAATTACTAATTAACTAACATTTTTTTAGGAGCCAGCCGCCCATTGGCAAGAGACTCACCAAGTCCGAGGAAATCGTCTGGTGGTTTTGATTTTTTTGAATAAATGGTTACAAACCCTAACGGGGCCAAACCCTCAACAGAGATAGTTTTGCCATGCCTAAGACTTGTCAGAGAATTCTCTGGGACGAATATTTTCGGCCATCCAGACAACGCAGAATCAATTGGCAGCAGCTTAGCATCTAAAAGCTCGTTTTTTTTCCGAAAAGCTAGAATCGATTCAAAAGTAAAACAATCTTTGATTGAAAGAGAAGCTACTCGCAAGCGCCTTAACTCTCTCACATGAGCACCACACCCTAAAGACTCTCCGATATCCTCAACTAAGGTCCTCACATAAGTGCCCTTGCTGCAACGTACGAATAATTTTGCTTCGTTTCCATCTAGCGATAGAAGGTTAAGCTCGTAGACCTCTATATGGCGAGGATCTCGGTCAACCTTAATTCCCTTTCTTGCAAGCTTATAAAGTCTTTCTCCATTTACCTTTAGAGCAGAAAACATCGAGGGAATTTGTTGTGTTCTCCCTAAATATTTCTTGAGTATACTTTCAACGCGATCCCGATTTAACTTGTTCGTTGGTCTTCTTTGAACTACTCTAGCCTCTGTATCACCAGATTCGGTGGTAACCCCAAGCACGATGGTAACTTCATATGTTTTTTCAGCATCTAAAAGAAAACGCGAGAACTTCGTTGCTTGTCCAAAACAAATCGGCAAAACACCAGTTGCCAGTGGATCTAAACTTCCCGTATGCCCAGCTTTCTCTGCTTCGAATAAATGTTTAATTTGCTGGAGTGCCTTATTCGATGTTAGGCCCTTCTCTTTATCCAAAA
>JAYYDI010000144.1:0-4955 GCA_036161055.1 Pseudomonadota bacterium | reverse complement strand
ATAGAACGTTATTCTCGATGGCCATCTCGCCGTCGAGATCGACCAATTTTTCTAAATCAGAGACACCCTCGGGAACGCCAATAATTTGTTCATAAGCTGCTAGGCCATCATCTCTGGTTATGAAGGCTATTCTCCCATTTGAAAACCCGGCAATAACGATATCTTCGTAGACTGCTGGGGTTGAGGTTCCTCTTAAAGTGAGAGGTGGAATCTTTGCTGCATACTCCCATCTTTTACTTCCATCGCTGGCATCATATGCTGCAACCTTTCCATCAATAGTTTGAACAACGAGAAGATCATTATCTACCTTGGGCGGTGATAGGCTCTCACTACTTATAGACGCTTTCCAAGCAAAGGAGCCATCGATCTGATTCAAGGCAAATAAATGACCAGTAGCAGAGCATACAAAGACATGTTCTGAATTAGCTTCAACTCCGCCAGTTAGGACATCTAAATTCCCTGATAACCCGCTAGAAAAATCCTGTTCCTCGAAAATATCCTTGATATCGACTGTCCATATTTCTTTTCCTGAATCAGCAAAATGCGATTTCACCTTGCCATCAGGCGACGCACTGATCACGCGTTTTCCGTGAATCTTCGGTTCAATACGTAGAGCCTTTTCGCCTACACCTTGTCCAATTTTTTTACTCCAAACCGTGCTTATAGAGACTTCAGGCTTTATCTTAGGCAACGGATTCGGCTTAATTTCGACTGGCTCGTTTTCATCGCCGAACCACGAGCAACCTGAGGAAAGAAGTATGGCCATCGCCAAACTGATTACTCTGCGCATTCTTGCCATAATTAATAATTGCCTTCCGCTTCATTAATGCTTTGATCACCAGGATCTTTTAAATTTTTCTGTAAAGGGATATCTGCCAATTTCAGCTCTAGCAAAGCCAAAGATTGATCATCCCTCTTGTTCGCGATTGCCTTTTGATAAGACTCTCTTGCAGATACTAAGTTTCCGACCTGAAAAAAAATATCACCCTTAGTTTCTTCAAAAATTGATAAATGAGCCGATTGCGGCTCATGCTTCTCTAGGATCAAAAAAGCCTCATCTGGCTTATTTGATGACGCAAGTACTCTAGCGAGTCTAACTCTGATAAGATCCTCCATAGCGTCTCCGTGATCTTGGTCGAGCGCCCATCGCAATTGATCTATTCCCAATTCGAAATCGTTCGATTCTATGTGCTTTTTTGAAATAACTAAGGAAGCTAAAACAGCGTAGATACTATTTCCATAATCATCTTTTAATTTCGTACCCAGCTTAAAAATCGCTTCGTCTTTTTCCTTTGTCTCTCGCGCATTTAGATCAAGAATCTGTTGATAAATTTCCGAAGCATTTTCGGCGGTATTCTTGACCTTTTCATTCCATGCTTGAAACCCAAAAATTCCGATAAATCCTAAAACTATAGCAATAACGATTGATTGTCCGTTTTCTTTCCACCAATTCTTGAGAACTTCTAACTGCTCCTCATCTGACTCAACCAAAAGCATTCTCCTTACAAAAATGTTTCGAGCAAACTTCCACTAACTCCGACTGCCGAATAGTAACTTGTTCCGAGGTGTCTCTCAGGAACTTTATGCTTATTTTCTCCTCAGAAAATTCCTGCTCTCCGATAATCAACGCGACTCGCGCGCCGGAACCATCCGCTTTTTTCATCTGTGCCTTCATTTTGCTTTCCCCACAATGGACGATTATGGAAAGAGTTGGAATCTTATCTTTTAATTTTTCAGCTAGGCCAAGAACCAGGCTCCTGTGCTCCAACTTAGGTGACACAAAATATATATCTGGTTTTTTTACCTCATACGATTTCCGCTCCAATAGAAGTGCTAGTCGATCTAAACCCACTGCAAAGCCAACGCCTGGGGTCTCGCGTCCGCCCAATTGATTTACCAGGCTATCGTAACGGCCTCCGCCGGACACAGTAGCTTGAGCACCCAAAAGGTTAGAAGTCCATTCAAAAACTGTCTTATTATAATAATCAAGCCCCCTAACAATCTTTGGGTTTAATACAAAATTCAAACCACATTCACTAAGAGTAGTTTTTAACAACTCAAAATGAGCTCTTGACTCTCTATCCAGATAATCCGGTAACTTTGGTGCTTCTTTCATGATAGTTTGAGTAGTTGAATCTTTACTATCCAAAATGCGCAATGGATTAGAGGTCAACCGTCGCTGACTATCGATGTCAAGATCGCTTTTATATTTGGTCAAATACTCAATCAGATCATATTTAAAACTTTTTCTACTTTCGCTATTGCCTAGGCTATTTAATTCTAGTGTTATATCGCCGCTCAAACCAAGGAGTCTGAAAAGACGAGCGTTTAGAAGGATGATTTCGGCATCTATATCTGGGGTGGGAATCCCAAAACACTCTACTCCAAGTTGTTCGAATTGCCTGTACCGCCCCTTCTGCGGCCTTTCGTAACGAAACATTGGTCCTTGGTACCAGAATCGCTGAATTTGATTAAAAAGGAGTCCATGTTGCTCAGCGAATCTGGCGCATCCCGCGGTCCCCTCTGGCCTGAGGGTAATACTGTCACCGTTTCTATCTTGAAAGGTGTACATTTCTTTCTCGACGATGTCAGTGGCTTTTCCAACAAGTCTCTCGAAGAGACCCGTTCTCTCAATTATAGGCAATCCAATCTCTTGGTATCCATAGCTTTGCAACGCGCTGCGAGCGGCTTCATCTATCAACCGAAATATTGCTTTTTTTCCGGGCAATAAATCTTGCATTCCTCTTACGGCTTGAATTTTCATCGTTCTAAAAACCCTACCAGATGGATTAGTCTGAAAACCTTAATTTGGCTGTTTGATCCTGAGCAATGTAAGGCTCTAGGTCTACCACATTTCCGTTGTAAATGATGTCTACAGACCGTGCCTTCCCTAGGAGAACTCTAAAGGGACTTTGGCCTCTTATAATCAATTCATCACCTGCGACATTCAGATCATTGTATATTCGACCGAGCACATCTTCATCTACCTCAGTCCAGCACTCATCCTTGAACACCATCTTCAATTCGTCTTGGCCATTTGTTGTAACGAAGATAGAACTTTTATCGTCAAGCACTATTCTTTCGAAATCTACAAGTTCACTAATTATGATTGGGATATCGTTCACTTCAGAAATGCCGGATTCTTCTCCAGAAGTTTGATCTGTTTTTTCCTTCTCTGGAATTTTTTCTAATTCGGCTGCGTCCGCCTTTAACTCTTCCATTTTAAATTCTGAGGCGTAATTATTTTCTATTTCTCCGCTTTCTGTAAGAGGACTTTGACTTTTTTGGACATCCAAGCCCAACTCACTTGCGCTTAGTTTCCAATCTTCCTCAAGATCACTCAAGCTAGCTTCGCCGATCTCTTCCTCTTCTTGGCCCTTGTAAGTAATTGTCGAAGGGGACCTAACTTCCTCTGAGTTGCTAGGACCTTGAACCGCGGCCCAAACTAAGAAACCTACTAAAACAAGAACACTAATACCAAAAGCTGCCGTCTTTGCCACAGGACCGGTAATTGATAATGAAGCAAGATCTGAATTATTTGCTAATGGCAACTTTAGCTCAATCGCTGACATGGTCTCTTTTTGCTCATCCTCGAATCTTCGGATAAGGTCGTCGCCAGATAGTCCTACAACTCGGGCATAAGATCTGAGGTATCCTTTTACAAAAGCTTTCGTAGAGGGCTCTCCAAATTCTCCTTCCTCTAATTGCTGAATCAGAGTTTTAGTTAAATAAAGTTGATCTGCAATTTCTTTTTGAGAGAGATTCAAGGCTTGTCTGGCTTCAACTAAGAGCTTCGAGACGTTTTTTGTGCCTAGATCCTCTTCTTGAAACGGCTCAGGAATGTAATCAAGGTCTTCGATGATCTCGTCTTCTTTTTTTTTCGACATTTTTCGTATGGCCCACTTTCTGAACATGAACGATTAGGAGAGATCTTACTGCAGTAGATAGTAAAACACATGCTGCTAAATCTGAAATAAACATTTCTTGCTCGAGACCGGAGCTATATCTCGAATTCTATATATTTTCTAACTCGATCTCTCGGTACCTAGGTTTACCAGTTTGCTCAATCAAGCGGCCAGCCAATTGGCCACAAGCAGCTGCGATATCATTGCCTCTAGTCGTTCGAACAGTACCAGAATAACCGTTTTCAACCAAGACAGATTGAAATTCTCTAACGCGGCGCACAGAAGGCGGCTTGAAAGTTGAGCCTGAGAATGGGTTAAACGGAATTAAATTAATCTTACAACTAAGCCCCCTGAGAATTAGAGCCAGTTCCTTTGCGTGTTCGAAACCATCATTTACTCCTTTAAGCAAGGTATACTCTATAAAAATCTCTTTCTTTTGCGGAGATTTTTGTGCATATCGGCGACAGGCATCCAAAAGAAGCGAAATCGGGTACTTCTTATTTAGCGGCATAAGGCTCTCTCTCAGCCGATCATTCGGTGCGTGCAAGGACACAGCTAGAGAAACATCTGCCTTATCTGCCAAGATACCAATCGCAGGGACGATGCCAGATGTGGAGACCGTCACTCTTCTCTTGCTTATTCCATAGCCCAAATCCGATCTGATGATGTTCAAAGCTGGCAGAACATTAGACAGGTTCAAGAGCGGTTCTCCCATGCCCATAAAAACAATATTCGAAATATTTCTTTTATTATTTTTAGGATAGATTTCAGCAAGCCTTCGAATACCAATCCTAACCTGACCTATAATTTCCGCCGTTGTCAGGTTATTACTGAAACCGAGCTTCCCAGTGGAACAAAAGTCGCATTTAAGTGCACAGCCAACCTGCGAGGAAACACAAAGGGTGCCTCGACTTTTTTCAGGAATATATACCAACTCAAATACCTCCCCAGAAAATGACTCTATCAGCCACTTTCTCGTCCCATCTCTCGAGACAAGTTCCTCTTTTATTAAAGGCTCGTTTAAGTTGCCCACAATAGACAAATGATCTC
>JAYYDI010000143.1:0-9018 GCA_036161055.1 Pseudomonadota bacterium | reverse complement strand
AAAATAATCGCATCGCAATCGAGAATTGATTCGCCAAGCTCATAACCTTGGTCTTTGAACACATTCAATCCTTTCTCGGAGATGTTGTTTAGACAGCGGATCCTATACATAAATAAACCTTCTATATCTGGTTTTCAATGCGAACGAAAAAAACTAAGCCTATCATGTTTAAACGATTGGATGGCCGGTAATTTTTTTTATTTCTTTGACGATCATTGAAACCGAATCAGGAGCTCTAAAATTTGCCAATCGCTTCTCTATGCTCGTTTTAGTCTCCAATAGATTTTTAATTTCTTGAATAAAGTTATCATCCGTTAGCAGAGCTTCTTCAATGTAACGACTGTAACCCAACTCATGAAATTTTCGGGCATTTTCTAGCTGATCTCCACGGCTAGCTTCTTTAGGAAGTGGCACAAGAAGATGCGGCTTTCTCAAGGAAAGCAATTCATAGATCGAATTTGCACCAGCCCTTGAAACAACCACCGAAGCTGCAGCAAGCACATCGCCAAAATCCTGACGGAGGAATTCCCTTTGAATATAACCTTTCATTTCCCTTTCGCAGGAGTAGTTGCCCTCGCCAGTAATGTGCACGATGTTGAACGACTCCAAAAGACGGTCTCTGAGACGAAAGATAAGCTCGTTTAGAAATCTGGCGCCCTTGCTTCCTCCAAAGATAAGCAGAATTGGCAAGTTATTGTCGAAACTTAATAGTTTTAATCCCTTTCTTGCATCAGCGTCTAAAAGAGCTCTTCGCAGCGGTGTTCCTGTGACTAAAACGCGATTGTCACTAAGTTGTCTACCAGTAGCTGGGAAGGTTAAGCAAATTTTTGAGCAGAATGGAAAGGTTAGTCTATTTGCCAATCCTGGCGTAACATCCGACTCGTGGGCAATAATTGGAATTTTTAAAACTCTGGCAGCCAAAACAAGCGGCACTGCTACATAACCGCCTTTTGAAAAGACGAGATCTGGTCGCTCTCTTATACATAGCCTTATGCTTTGCAAGAAACCAACGATCACTTTGAAAGGATCAAAAATATTCTTTATAGAAAAATATCTCCTGAGTTTTCCAGACTTTATCCGAAAAAATGGGACTGAAATACTTGATATTAACTTTTCTTCGACACTCGAACTTTCTCCTACATAACCGATCTCGTAATCTGAATACAGTTCTCTGATTAGAGCAATATTCGGCGTAACATGTCCGGCGGTTCCTCCTCCTGTGAAAAAAATTTTAGGCATCAGATTCTTAAAATCTCTTTCACAAAGGGGATAGAAACTTTTCGATGTTGTCTCATTGTTTCGGATTCAAGTTTTTCGACCACCGCCTCGATCTCCTTCATGTCTCTCCTAGATCGGCTTAGGATAAATTTACAAACCTCAAAAGAAATCTCGAAACCTCTTAACTTCGCTATTCTTCGCATGAAATCTATTCGAGCCTCATCATCAAAAGGTCCACAGTAAACCCTATTAGCCGCTCTGAGTCTGGAAGCTAGATCAGGCAACTTCACGTCCAGTTTATCAGGAGTCACCGATGTGCCAAATACTAATTTCTTCTTTGTATCCTCCATGTAGTTAATTAAATCAAAAAGCGATAGCTCCCACTCTGGCATACCGCAAACCTTATTTAAATTATCCAAGCAAACTAGGTCGTAGCCCCAGGCTCTTTGAAGATAAGAATGATCATAAACAACATCGGTCTCGAGGAAATAAGTCGTTAGATTCCTTAGTCCCGCTTCCTTCAGCAAAGCTTTTATAAAATGAGTTTTTCCAGTGGATCTAGAGCCGCAAACAAGAGTAAGACCTCTCCTGGGCAAAATCCGATTTGCCTGTCCCGCGATGAACTCATCATAATCATCAGCCTGAGCGCTATAATCTAAAATCAGCGGCAGTTGACCGAAGAACTCCTTACTCAAAGGTGCCTTCTCTCTTTTTTAAGTAAGTCGAGCTAGATAAATAAATTTGAAGGAAATGACGCAAAAGAACCATTGCAACCGCAGAGAAAGGCAAGGCTAATAACACCCCTATGAAACCAAATAAATAACCACCAACCATCAGCGAGAAAATCACTGCGAGCGGGTGCAACCCGATCCTATCGCCTACGAACCAGGGAGTAAGTAACACTGACTCAATAAATTGAGCAACTAAAAAAACCAAAGCAACATTGATTAGGAAAACGAAGTCACCGAATTGGATTAACGCGGCGACAGATGCTCCGAGAAGGCCGAGAACAAAGCCAAGATAAGGTATAATCGACGCAAGCCCAGCTAAAAAGCCGATAGAGAGGGCTTGATCAATTCCTAGCATGTAGAGCCCAAAAGAGAACAAACACCCCATACTAAACATAACCCACATCTGCCCACGTAAAAATGCGCCGAGACTCTCGTCACATTCTCTTCCTAGCCGCGCTACGGTAGCTTGATGTCGGAGAGGAATGAGTTTATGAGTTTTTTCAACAATAGAATCAAAATCTATCATTAGATAAAAAGCAACGATCAGTGAAAGAAAGAAATTCCCAGTTGCACTAAAAAAACCAAACGCAGAATCGGTAATGCGTGAGATAATTATCCCTATAATACTGCCAGCCTCTGCCCAGTTCTCGAGCACTTTGCCTCTAATCTGCTCAGGCTTTATGCCGAATGGATCAAATCCGAAGGTCTCTATGAGGGTCGGACCGAAACTCTCCTGAAACCAGAGGAAAATTAGGGGTAAAGATTTCACAAGGGAGCTGAACTCAGCAAGAATCAAAGGCAAGAGGATAAAAAGTGCAGAAGCAAAAAATGACCCGAACACAAGAAAAACTGCGAGAACACCTAAGGTTCGGGGGACTCGGATTTTTTCTAGCCAGTCAACCAATGGGTCACCCAGATAGCCCAAGATAAGGCCGACGACAAATGGCACTAATATCTCATCTAACAAAAGCATCGAGGCTACTAAAACTGATAAAACAAGGATAATGCCGATGTTTCTATACATAGAACTCATAAACCTTCCGCCACAAAATTACTAAAGAACCTAAGCCTAGAAATATACACAACGAATTTAATCTTTCATTTTATAAACTAGTAGCGGCTCATTTTCTTCTGAACTCCGTTTAACAAAGCTGAGAACTCCATCCAACCTAATGATCTCTATAAATTGGTTTAGTTGTCCCTCTATCCTCAAGTCAAAACGGCTCAAACCCTGTTCCATATATTTCAGAGAAGTGCTGACCACAGGTGAAAGACTTTGTAAATATTCGTTTATTTCCGCATATTTTCTATATTCTGTCAGGCCTTCTACGGTTACAGCGATTTTTCCCTGATTAGAACCAGTTGCATACACAGATGCGAGGTCGTCTGCCAGCTGATCGATCATTTCTTTGAGTAAATCTTCAACGACACTATTGACACTTCCACCTGATTGCCATGTACCAAATCCGTTATGGGACCAATTGCCTTCTGTTAGCTGATCACTTTTATTGTAAAGCCTTCCCATAAGAATAATCTCAGGCGAATACCTTCTTGATGCGGTCTCGACTTTTTCATGAAACTGTCCCCAAACCTCTGGCACACTTATTATAGATGTGTCTGTCAAATCAAGAATCGGAAATAGCAAACTGATTCCGCGTTGAAACGCTTGTTGTTTTAAAGAGGATAAAAGTTCTGATTTGCTGGCCTCATCAAGAATATATCGCTCTCGTTTGTTCATGTAGGCTAGCCAGACCAAAATCTCTGGTCGATTACTTCCCCAAATCGGCAAATCAGCTTTTCTCAATAACCCGGCTATTACACTTGGCTCGTAAAGTAACCGCAGTTTCAAAGCGCGCGTCAGGTCGTTCTTATAAAACATCAACTCATCCGAGGATTCATAACCATATTGGTAGTGATAAGAGTCGGAATTTTTCAACGCCTCTAAGATGACCTCGTTTTCTTGAATGGCTCTAGAACCCGACACTCTGACCAGCACCTGCGCTAATCCGGCTCTGGAGCCGACAAGTAGCTCGCTACTACTCTCACTGGGAACTAAAACCTCGGCAACGTAAAGATCTTCAAAGGTCTTGGCGAGAGATCCGAAAGAAATTAAAATTAGTAGAATCGTAGAAAATAGATGTATCTTCGCTTTCGTTTCCGCTAAATTTCCCATTTGATCATTCTACCTTTTTTACATAGTGAAGCTTAGAAAAATATCTCTAGGATACATAATACTCTCTCTGGTCGCCATTTCGGTTAGCATCTCGATCGACGCTGCTGATTTAGAGTCGCATATCCTTGAATATGGAGCGCTTTACGAACTAAAAATCTCTGAATTGCCCTTGCGCATAAAGGTCTTAAGAGAGGTAAATAGAATGCAGAACTCAGAAAAAATTGCAGTTTTTAAAGCGTCATCAGCATTCTTCTCAATAGATGAGAGATCGAGATTCATGCTTTATAGAGGAGAAATAGTGCCGCTGGAGTACTCATACAAAAGAAGAGCGTTAGGTAAAACAGACCGGGATACCTTTGATTTCACTCAAAACAAGAACTCGGACGAATCCGCTAGCGTGCGGGGCAGAAAAGAGGAAAATATCTTTGATAGGCTATCTGTTCAATATCAATTGCAGCTTGATCTTATAAGGGAAGAGGCAATAGAAATCGGCAAAAGTTTTTCCTACCGTGTCCGAGATAAGGGAAAGTTAAAACCGTATAAGTTTATTATTGAAGACATAGAACAAATCGAGACAGAACTAGGAAGTCTAAGAACCATTCGTATAAAAAGAGAGAGAAAGAAAGATGATCGATCTACTGTTCTCTGGCTAGCTCCGGAGTATAAGTTTACGCTGATCAAGATCATCCAAAGAGAGAGAGACAGGGAATGGGAGCTTGAAATTAAGGATTGGCTCTAGGGCCACCACTAATTTTTGAAAATAAAAAGGGATAAAAGATTTTTATGACCATAAAATCAGACAATTGGATTCGAAAAATGGCAAAAGATCATCAACTCATCCAACCGTTCGAGCCTGGCCAAGTGAGGCATTGTTCCCAAGGAAAGAAATTGATTTCATATGGAACTTCATCCTACGGCTATGATGTTCGATGTTCAGAAGAATTCAAAGTTTTTACAAACATTCATTCGGCAACGGTCGATCCTAAAAACTTTGACGAGAAGAGTTTTGTGGATGTGTCTGGGATGGCTTGTATAATCCCCCCGAACTCTTTTGCTCTCGCTAGAACCGTTGAATATTTCAAGATACCGCGAAATGTCCTGACCATATGCCTAGGAAAATCTACTTACGCAAGGTGCGGCATAATAGTGAACGTCACGCCTCTCGAACCAGAATGGGAAGGGCACGTCACCTTAGAGTTCTCAAACACAACAAACCTGCCCGCGAAAATTTACGCAAACGAGGGAGTTGCTCAGATGCTTTTTTTTGAATCTGACGAAAGCTGCGCCATCTCGTACGCCGACAGAGACGGAAAATATCAGGGCCAAACAGGTGTTACGCTGCCCAAAGGATGAGTGACTCTGTTAATAAAGATAACCTCTCTATTAATCATCAGAGATTTGAAGGGTCGGTATAGAAACGGAAGACGAATCTAGAAATTTTTGAACGGTGTCAGCTATTTTTATGAAAATTTCGTTTAGAGGTTTCTCAGAGCCCTCCGAAAAGATCGGCTGACCTTCATCCGAACATTCTCTTATCTTTGAGTTAAGCGGAATTTCTCCGAGTAGCAGAGTATCGTATTCTTTTGAAGCTGAGTTCCCACCCCCTTTACCGTAGACTCTGTCCTCATGACCGCACTCAGGACAAATATATACACTCATATTCTCCACGATCCCTATCACTGGAATAGATACTCGCCGAAACATTTCTATGCCTTTTCGCGCATCCAGTAATGCGACGTTCTGAGGTGTAGTTACTATGATCGCTCCAGATACTCTGACTTTTTGAGCTAAGGTCAATTGGATATCACCGGTACCGGGGGGCATATCTACCAACAAAACATCTAGTTGGCCCCACTTAGTCTTTGTCAGGAGCTGCTCCATAGCACCACTTGCCATTGGACCCCTCCAGATAGCAGGGGTTCTATCCGAACTCACAAAACTAATAGACATCGTCTCTATACCATGAAGCTTTACGGGAAGCAGAAGTTCGTCCACAACTTCTAAACTCCCATTGATTTCCGCGCCTAACATCATTGATTGGCTGGGACCATAGATGTCTGCGTCCAACAACCCAACGCGCAGACCTTGTTTTGAAAGTGCAAGCGCGAGATTAACCGCAACAGTAGATTTTCCAACGCCACCCTTGCCAGAGGCGACAGCAACAATATGCTTAACCGTTGGTAACGGGTTCATCAAGAGTTTTTTCCTAGGGTCTCTTAAGCAATTAGAAGAGATAAGTCTAATTTATCGTAATCAAAACACCAAAAAACTTTTCGTGCAAATCGCACTTTTGGACTATATATTTGTTGATCAAGTTTTTAGGAATCCACATGTGATGGCGAGTCGAAGAATTTTAGTCACGAGCGCTTTACCTAACGCTAATGGCTCCATACATCTAGGGCACCTGATGGAACATATTCAGACAGACATCTGGGTCAGATTCCAAAAGCTTAAGATGAATCAATGTATTTATGTTTGCGCAGATGATGCGCATGGAACTGCAACGATGCTAAGAGCAGAAGAACTGGGGACATCACCTGAAAAACTCATTAAAAAGATAAGGGACGAACATTCTAGCGACTTTTCCGCGTTTCATATTAATCATGACAATTATTATTCCACTCATTCTGACGAAAATCGTGAATTAGTCTCACTCTTTTATAGGCGACTTTCTGAAAAAGGACTGATAGGGTCCAAGACGGTGAAGCAGTTTTACGATCCCAGAGCTGAAATGTTTCTTGCAGATAGATACGTCATTGGGACATGTCCGAAGTGTGGAACAAAAGATCAATATGGGGACAACTGCGAGGCATGCGGGGCAACTTATGACGCCACCGAGTTAATAGCACCACGATCGAAAATAAGTGGTGAAACTCCCACCGTTAAAAGCTCAGAGCACTTATTTTTTAAACTGTCGAAGTTCACAGATTTTTTAAGAGATTGGACTGCAAGCGGGACACTAAACAAAGCAGTTTCGAATAAATTAAATGAGTGGTTAGAGCAAGGTCTAAAAGACTGGGACATAAGTCGTGATGGCCCATATTTTGGATTCGAAATTCCGGATCATCCTGGCAAGTTTTTTTATGTGTGGCTTGATGCTCCCATTGGATACATTGCGTCATTTCAAAATCACTGTTTCGGCAGTGACGTTGACTACACTGACTTTTGGCGCCTCGATTCAGATTCAGAAGTCCATCATTTTATAGGCAAAGATATTATTAACTTCCATGCGCTGTTCTGGCCCGCCATCCTTAAATGCGCGGAATTCAGAACCCCTTCGAAAATTCACGTACATGGGTTTTTGACGGTCAATGGTGAAAAAATGTCAAAAAGCAGGGGAACATATATCACTGCTAAAGAGTATTTAGACCTCCTTGATCCTGATCTTCTAAGGTACTACTTTGCCTCGAAGTTAAGCGAGAGCGTGGAGGATATTGATATCAACTTGGATGACTTCGTATCGAAGATTAATGCTGACCTTGTTGGAAAACTCGTCAACATAGCCTCGCGCTGTTCAAAGTTTATTGAGAAAGAATTCGACTCAAGACTTTCTGTGATTCCTGAAAATGAATTGCATGACTCAATCTCTCAGGTAGCAGAGAAAATCGGAGCTCTTTATGAGAGCACAAATTACGCGAGCGCAATCCGAGAAATAATGATGCTCGCAGATAAAACCAATCGCTTCCTAGACGAGAATAAGCCCTGGATTTTAATAAAGGATGCAAAAAAAAGAAGCGAAGTTCACGAAGTCTGTTCTATAGGATTAGACATGTTTAAGACCATGGTAGTTTTTCTTAAGCCAGTAATACCCGGTCTTGCAGACAAAGCAGAACAATTCTTGGGAACCGGGACATTGTCTTGGCAGGACATTTTCCAACCCATTCACAAAAAAGAGCTAAGAGCTTTTGAGCCACTTCTCATCCGAGTGGACTCGAAGACTGTAAAAAAATTAGTGAAAACGTCCTCAACCCCTAAAAAAAAGCCAAGACTCGAAAATAAAGATAGCCAAGTAATTACTATTGACCATTTTAAAAAGGTTGACTTGAGAGTAGCGCAGATTTTAAGCGCAGAGATAGTTTCAGGCGCGGACAAGCTTCTCAAGCTGGATTTAAATCTTGGTCATCAGGACACTAGAACTGTTTTTTCGGGTATCAGGTCAGCTTATAAACCAGATGAACTTAAAGGAAAGCTTGTTGTTCTAGTAGCTAATCTGGCTAGTCGTAAAATGAAATTTGGAGTATCCGAAGGGATGATCTTGGCTGCTAGCAATGAAAATGATGAGATTTTTCTATTAGAGCCGTCAGAGTTCTCCAAACCGGGTATGAAAATCTCATAAACTACTTGGCCAAATTAAAGATCGCCTCAAACGGAGCTACCAATTTTGATAGAGTTGAAGGTTTCAACCTAAAACAAGATCTTAAAGTTTCCTTCCCCGGTTTGCCGCGAGTTTCAAACGAAGAGCATTTAGTTTAATGAAGCCAGATGCATCTGATTGATCATAGGAACCAGAATCATCTTCAAAGGTAACAATATTATTGTCATACAGGCTATCCGTTTTTGATTCTCTTCCGATCACGATCACATTCCCTTTTAGGAGCTTCAACCTTACTACCCCGTTAACAGGTTTTTGTGTCTCATCTATCAGGGCTTGCAGCGCAATGCGTTCAGGAGACCACCAGTAGCCATTGTAAATGAGCGACGCATATCTTGGCATGAGTTCATCTTTTAAATGCATGACTTCCCGATCGAGAGTGATCGACTCCATGGCTCGATGTGCTTTTAATAGAATCGTCCCCCCCGGGGTTTCGTAACATCCCCTTGCCTTCATGCCTACGTAACGATTTTCAACTATATCTACCCTTCCTATCCCGTTTTTTCCGGCCAGGTAGTTCAGCT
>JAYYDI010000142.1:0-3361 GCA_036161055.1 Pseudomonadota bacterium | reverse complement strand
GCTTGTCTAAAACTTTTTTCATCTTTTAACGCCATAACCGCCATCACGTCTGAGCCATGCAAATGCTGAACGACCTGATTGACCGTCCATGATTTAAAGGGGGTAACATCCTCCCATTGGGATGGCTCAAGTTCAGACAGCAACAGCTTAAGTTCTGAGCCTTCTTCAAAAAGATCCTCTACTTGTTTCAACAACTCATCTCCCCTTCATTCGACTTTGCTATCTCTGTATTTCTTCTCAAGCCTTTTCATCTGCTTTTTGGAAATCCCGCCAAGCAATTCGATCGAATGCTTTAACCTTGCCTTACAAATGTCTGATCCCAAGATGGTCATCGAGTCAAAGAGAGGCGGCGAGACAGGTTTTCCGGATATAGCAATGAATATCGGACGCAAAAACTCTCGGAATTTCAGATTCATATTGTTGGCCAGGGAGAGTAAAGAATCATGAAGAACTTCCCTAGACCAGTCAGTCTGAACCTCGAAGGACCATAACGAGAATTGAAGGATCATAACGATCTCTTCCGTCTCTTGCGACGCAAACTCAAAGTCCTCTAGCGAGATTGGCGGCATTCCTTCTAGGAAAAAGCTAGTCATTGGCGCCATCTCAGAAAAAATATCTATTCGTTCTTTTATCAGAGGAACAATATCTTGGATTGAGGGTTTCTCTTGCAACCAAGAGATCAGTTTTTCTCTGTATTTAGCGTCATCATATGACCTAAGCCACAATCCGTTTAGCCATTTGAGCTTCTCTATGTCAAATATTGGCGCCCCTAGAGTTATTCGACTCAAGTCAAAATCCGTAACCATGTTCTCTAAAGAAAATTTCTCCTCGCCTCCCGGCATGCTCCAACCGAGCATACCCAGATAGTTCAGTAATGCCTCTGGTAAAAAACCCATATCTTTATAAAAGCCTATAGCGGTCGGATTTTTTCGCTTACTCAACTTACTTTTATCCGGATTCCTTAACAGCGGCATGTGAATCAATGAAGGCATATCCCAACCAAAGTACTCAAAAAGCTTGATATGTTTCGGTGCTGAGTTTATCCATTCCTCTCCTCTGATGATGTGCGTTATCTTCATAAGGTGGTCGTCCACCACGACAGCAAAGTGATAGGTCGGAGTTCCATCAGTCTTCATCAAGACTTGCATATCTATCTGATCCCAAGCGATCTCTATATCACCTCTCAGCTCATCACTTACAACACAATTTCCACTATCAGGAATTTTCATTCGAACTACATATGGCAAATTATCTTTTAATTTTTTAGAGACATCTGATTCGGAGAGCTTTAAACATAGTCCATCATATCTCGTGGTCTTTCCCTCGCTCATCTGAGTCTTTCTTAATTCCTCCAGTCGACCCCGCGTGCAAAAGCACCTAAAAGCATTGCCTGAGGCCAAAAGTTCATCCACATATTTTTGGTAATGCGTCAACCGCTCGCTCTGCCGATAGGGGGCATGAGGCCCCTCCTTTGAGGGTCCTTCATCAAAACTAAGCCCCAACCAATTCAGCGCATCAATTATTTTTTTTTCGGCCTCGGACGAACTTCGTTGGCTGTCAGTGTCCTCAATCCTAAGAACGAACTCGCCCCCATGCTTTTTAGCGAAACAGTAACTGAAAAGCGCCATATAAGCGGTGCCGACGTGAGGGTCGCCAGTGGGAGACGGTGCTACGCGCGTTCTTACTTTCATATACTTCGAAATACAATAAAATTTAGCGGGATGTTACACTAAGCTCACTGAAAGATTAACATCGGACATGATAGATAGAAAAATAAGCGTTGCTCCAATGATGGGCTACACCGACCGCCACTGCCGATATCTTTTTCGATTGATCACAAAAAAGACGATGTTATATAGCGAAATGATTACATCATCTGCTCTGGTCCATGGAGATCAAGATAAACTTCTCGCACACAAAGCTGACGAGCCCGTCGCACTGCAGCTTGGAGGAAATAAGCCCTCGGAGCTCGCTTTTGCTGCCACCCTAGCTCAAGCAGCAGGGTACCAGGAGATCAACTTAAATTGCGGCTGTCCAAGTGATAGAGTTCAAAACGCTGGCATTGGCGCTTGCATGATGGAAAAACCGGGCTTGACTGCCGAATGCTATAAAGCAATGGCAGAGGCAGTAAGTATCCCAGTGACCATAAAATCAAGAATCGGTTTAGACGACAACGTTGATTACCAGTTTTTCTATAATTTTGTGTCCTCTCTTTTTGACGCTGGTTGCCGGCATTTCTTCGTACATGCCAGAAATGCGATATTAAGCGGCCTGACTCCCCGACAAAATCGAGAGGTCCCCCCTTTGCGTTATAACTACGTCTCAAAAATCCAATCTGATTTCAAAGAAGCAAGTTTCTTTATCAATGGAGGGATAAAAACCTTAGAAGAGGCTAAAGAACTTCTGAAAGGCCACAAAGGAGTGATGCTGGGCCGACTTGCTTACAAAAACCCACTTCTTTTGCATAGTTTAGAAAAACAAATGTTCGAAACTAAGCCGATTGACGTCAGTCATATAATTTCGAGTTATCGAGAATATATTGAAAAAGAGAGCGCCATTGGAACACCAATAAGATACATGGCTAGGCACCTCCACGGATTATTTCACGGAGTTCCCCACGCAGCTCAGTTTAGACAAGAAATAAATAAAGTAATGACACACGCATCTCCCAAGGCATCCGACTTAGATCCGTTGATTAAAAACCTAAAAACCAAACTAGAGAAAAAAAATGCTTAACAAGCTATTCGACTATTTTGAAAAGAAAGTGACCCCGTCTGCATCAAGCGATACAGTCGAGCAACCGGAACAGACCCTAATTTTGGCAGCAACGGCTTTAATGATCGAAGTAGCTCGCTCGGACGAGAACAAAGCTATTGTTGAATTGGAAGTAATTAGCGACATTCTAGTATCGAAGTTAGGAGTAGATCCTACCGAGGGCCAGTTTATTATGGACGCTGCTGCGGAAAAATCAGAGGGCGCCCATGACCTTTTTCAATTCACTGGACTCATAAATAAGAAGTTTTCAAAAGACCAGAAACAAGACCTGATCTACTTCATGTGGAAAGTGGCGTTTGCAGATGGCAATATAGATAAGTACGAGGACCACATCATCAGAAGAATCTCTAGCCTCATAAATCTATCTCACTCGGATTTTGTCAGATTGAAGTTAAAGGCCCGAGATGGTTAGAACTCATCATCAAATGCGTCGATAACCTCGCCATCCAACTCCAAAAACTCTCGCCTTTGCAAATAGGCGTTTTTATAAAAAAGGTATTTATCGCCAAAGATAACATTTTCAACCATTAGCAGCTCACTTCGGCTGCTTACCACATTCGTAGCTGAAAAAAATAGCTGATGCTCA
>JAYYDI010000141.1:0-8752 GCA_036161055.1 Pseudomonadota bacterium | reverse complement strand
GGGTTGCCCATAAGTGAGAGATTGCCTTACTTTCCGGAGCAGGTGACGGCCTTTCTAAAGGGAGTAAAAAAATTGATTTTGGCTGGGGCCGCAAAGCCCGTGAGCTTTTTCGCCTATCCCTCTTTGCCTAGTGTTCCCATTCCCGAGGAGGTAGAGATTTTGACCTTGTCTCGCTCCCACGAAGATACGACTTATGCGCTAGAAAATATCGTTAATTTTCTCGGACTTGACGACGAGGTTTTCACGGCTTATCCAAGCGAAAAAGTGCAGTTGTCGTCATCGAATTTGTCTAGCAAGACCATCGGTGAAGTTTTAGCGAGCACTCTGCCTGAGGGCGCTATAGTTTGTGGAGATAGCGGCGGCGGATTTGATGCGTTTGAACCTTGTCAAAACGCGATGCCGCATACCTGGTTGAACCTTACAGGTGGGTCAATTGGCCAGGGCGGTCCAGTTTCAGTCGGTGCCGCTGTGGCCTGCCCCGACAACCGAGTTGTCTCGCTGCTCGGAGATGGGGCTTTTATGTATACGTTGCAGGCACTCTGGACCCAAGCTCGAGAGGGACTAAATGTAACCACAATTATTTATAAGAACGAAAAGTATCGAATTCTGGAGATCGAGTATTGGCGTCTGGGAGTAAACAGTATTGGAGAAAACGCGAGCGGTTTGTTTAACTTGGGCGATCCGTCCATTGACTATTGCTCTCTTGCAAGGGGGATGGGAGTTCAGAGCGTCTCGGTGGACACTGTTGAATCGTTTAAAATGGCTTTGGAAGTTGCTTTCAGCAGAAAAGGTCCATATTTGATAGAGGCTTGCATTGAGGTAAAAGAAAAAATGTAGGGAGGGTTGAACTTTTGATTTTGGAAGATGCCTGCGTCCAAGTAATTTTCCAACCAAGGTTTTTTTTTGTAGAATCCGCGCTGGAAGTTTTTAAATCGGCGTTGTAATAATTTCAGGTCTTTAAAAAGATCTTTTGCGATTGTTTCATAGGGTGAGATCATCGCTTAAACTAAAGAAAAATTCTCGTCAAATTAAAGAATAAAGGGAATAGTAAAATGTCCGCAGTCGAGGAGATTAATAACCAAAGCAGAATAGCTGAGGCCAGCGGTGTTGTCGTTCGCTTTGCCGGAGATTCCGGAGACGGTATGCAACTTACTGGAAGCAACTTCACTGAAGCAACGGCCCTATATGGAAACGATCTGGCGACGTTTCCTGATTTCCCAGCAGAAATTAGAGCTCCCGCGGGGGCAACCTTCGGCGTCTCAGCCTTCCAAATATACTTCGGATCTCAGGATGTCACTACTGCTGGAGATGACGTTGATGTCTTAGTAGCGATGAATCCAGCTGCATTAATAACAAACTTGAAAGATTTGATTCCAGGCGGATTAATTATTGTCGACTCGGATTCATTCACTGACAAGAACCTGACCAGAGCAGGTTACACTGAAAATCCGCTTGAGGATGATTCGCTGGACGGTTATCGACTCATAATTGTAGAGATCTCTAAACAGGTTCTGGAGGCAGTTAAGCCTTTTGGTCTTTCCCATAAGTTTGCTGTTCGCTGCAAAAATATGTGGACGCTTGGCTTGGTTATGTGGCTCTTCGATCGAGACCGATCAATCACAATAGAAAATTTGAAAAAGAAGTTCGCGGCGAAACCAGAGATCGCCGATGCAAATATCGCAGCTGTGAACGCAGGGCATGCTTATGGCGAGACCGCTGAGTTACCTACTGGCATCGACGTATATAAAGTTCCGAAGGCTGATGTCGCTCCTGGATTATATCGAAACACCACAGGGTCTGACGCCTTGGCGTTCGGCCTGCTTGCTGGAGGACAACTCGCGAATTTGCCTATTACTTTCGCCTCTTATCCAATAACACCCGCGTCTAGTCTTCTACACACCTTATCGCAACAGAAACACTTTAATGTGGTGACCTTTCAAGCAGAGGATGAGATTGCTGCTGTGTGCGCCGCCGTTGGTGCCTCCTTTGCTGGCTCTCTGGGTGTAACGTCGAGTTCGGGGCCAGGGATAACCTTGAAGGGAGAGGCAATATCTCTTGCTTCCTCTACCGAACTACCCCTTGTAATAATTAATACGCAGAGAGGAGGACCCTCGACAGGGTTACCAACGAAGACTGAGCAATCTGATTTTAATCAAGCGCTCTATGGACGGCACGCTGACACCATGTTACCGGTAGTCTCAGCATCTAGTTCGGTAGATTGCTTTGATGTGGCCATAGAGGCATGTCGCCTTGCTGTTCAATTTATGACACCAGTTATTCTTTTGACAGATGGATACATGGCGAATGCATCCGAACCTTGGTTGATTCCGGACATAACCTCTTATAAACCGTTTCCCGTAAACTTTCAAAAAGAAGTCGAAAATTTTACGCCTGCGAAAAGGGACCCAGAAACGCTTGCTCGAATTTGGGCAAAGCCAGGAACCCCGGGATTGGAGCACCGGATAGGTGGTATAGAAAAAGATATCGATACCGGAAATATTTCATACGATTCAGAGAATCATCAGGCTATGACCGACCTGCGGGAGAGAAAGATCGAAAACATCGCTAACTATATTCCCAAACAGACAGTGAGTTCTGGACCAGAAACAGGAAAGCTGGCGGTCGTGGGCTGGGGCTCTAGTTACGGAGCTATTCACCAAGCGGTAAGGCGTTGTCTTCAGGAAAATCTTGATGTGGCGCACATTCACGTTCGTTATCTTAACCCGCTCCCTAGCAACCTTGAGATTTTGTTGAATGAGTATGAAAATATTCTTGTTCCCGAAATGAACACGGGTCAGTTCGTAAATCTGCTTCGCTCTAAGTTTTTGTGTGATGCAAAACCGTTTAACAAAGTCTCTGGGCAACCATTTAAAATTAGAGAAATAGAATACGAGATCAAAAAAATACTGGGGGTTACCTAAGATGAACGCACCCGTTGCTGAACTTACAATTAAAGATTTCGCTTCTGACCAAGAAGTGCGTTGGTGTCCCGGGTGCGGGGATTACGCAATTCTAAAAACTGTTCAAAAAACTCTCCCAGAGCTCGGGGTAGCGAAGGAGAATCAGGTGTTTGTATCCGGTATCGGTTGCTCTTCTCGCTTTCCTTATTATATGGATACATATGGATTCCACACAATTCATGGACGTGCACCGTCTTTTGCTACAGGAATTAAGCTAGCAAACCCTGACCTTGATGTTTGGGTTATCACTGGAGATGGCGATGGTTTGAGTATTGGTGGAAATCATATGGTCCACCTTTTACGACGGAATGTTAATCTGCAACTGTTGCTTTTCAACAATGAAATTTACGGGTTGACTAAGGGTCAGTATTCGCCAACATCAAAGGTAGGAACTGCTTCGCCCTCGACCCCGCATGGTTCTATCGACATGCCCCTCAAACCATGCTCCTTCGCACTAGGTTGTGGCGCAAAATTTGTTGCTAGGAGCATCGATACCGAAGCAAAACACTTGGGGCCAATGCTTAAGCGAGCTCATGCTCACAAGGGTGCCTCATTCTTAGAAATATACCAAAATTGTCCTGTTTATAACGACGGGATATTCGATCAGATCAAAGAAAAGAAGACGGCTGCCGAAACCCGTTTAGTGCTTGAGCATGGGAAACCACTTACGTTTGGTGTTGACCAAAGCAAAGGTCTGCGGTTGAACTCAAAAACCCTATCCCTAGAGATTGCAGTGCTAGGCGAGGGTGGCATCGGTATCGAAGACATTGTCGTGCACGATGAGACTAATAAGGTTTTGGCCCAGTTGCTAGCGAATTTAAAATTGCCGGACTTCCCAGAACCTATAGGTGTCATTTATTGTGACCCGTCTGAGCCCGATTTCACAGGTGAGGTATACGATCAGCGGGTGCTGGTGAGGGAGAGCAAGGGAGAGCCAGATTTAAATGCCCTGCTTCGTACAGGACACACTTGGACGGTGGAATAAAGTTTCTGTCGGGGTAGGACCGGCTCTAAATTTTTTCAGGACTTCATAATGGCCGAGTTTGATCCATCCGAAAATACCGGCACTATTCCGGTTCAAGAAAAACACCAGTTTGATCTCGGAAATCTGCAACATTTCATGGAGGCCAACGTCGACGATTTCAGCGGGAAGCTGACAGTTGAAGAGTTCGCCGGAGGCCAGTCTAATCCTACCTACCTTTTAAGCGCTGGAACGCGTCAATACGTTATGCGTAGAAAGCCCCCAGGAGTTCTATTGAAGTCTGCTCACGCGATCGATAGGGAGTATCGGGTGATCAGGGCCTTAGAGAATACTAATGTTCCAACTGCCAAAGCATTCGCGTTATGCATGGATGAGGGAGTTATTGGCACGAGTTTTTATGTGATGGAGTATCTTGAAGGCCGTGTTATCTGGGACAGTACTTCTGGACCATATGCACCAGAGGAGCGAGCACGTTTTTGGGATTCAGCGAATGATGCAATAGCGAAACTCCATTGTGTGGATTTTGAGTCCGTTGGGCTTAGCGATTTTGGAAAGCACGGGAATTACGTCGCTCGTCAATTAAAGCGATGGTCGGAACAGTACGAGTACACTAAATTCGGCGATAACCCATACATGGATAACTTAATTGAATATCTCTCCGGAAATATTCCATTGGAGGATTCGACGGCATGTGCGATTGTTCATGGAGACCCGAAAATTGACAATATGATGATGCATCTGCAGCGTGATGAAGTCATCGGTGTTCTAGATTGGGAATTGAGCACTTTAGGAAATCCCGTTAGCGATTTTGCATATATGTGTATGCGTTACAGAGATTCTTTGAGAGACGTGAATCTAAAAAGTTTGGGGATTCCCACTGAAGAGGAATATTTAGAAGTTTATTGTCGTCGGACAGGGAGATCTGCAATAGATGACTGGGACTATTACATTGCTTTTAATATGTTTAGGTTGGCCGCTATTCTTCAGGGGATTGCTAAGCGAGTTAAAGATGGAACGGCTTCTAGTAAAAATGCTGAAGAGGCTGGGCAAGGATCTTATGAATTAGCTAAGCTCGCCTGGGCTCAAATCGACAAATCGGTGAAAATTGAATAGATCCTAATTCTCCTATTCCGAGCGTAATTGATTAGTGTTTTTTCTGCTTAAGTATAGTGTTTCGATAGCAATTCGAATCTGAGGGGTGAATAGGCTTTTACGTTCCACGGAAAACGAACCCAATCCGTATAGGGGTCTACACCGGTGTTAAATATTGCTCTGCAATTTTTACCCACCAACTTGCTCCGAGTGTCAAAATTTCGTCGTTAAAATCGTAAAGTGGATTGTGAATCATACAGGAGCCTTCCCCGTCCCCGTTGCCTATCCATATATAGGCGCCTGGGCGCTCTTTGAGCATAAAGGCAAAATCTTCTGAACCCATCGATGGGCGGTGATTTGAAATAAGATTTTCCTTACCCACTAAATCGATCGCTGCTTTGCTAGCTCGGTGAGAATCTTCTTCATTATTTATCGTAGGCGGGTAACGCCTTTGATAATCGAAATCGCATTTTGCGTCAAAGGCGTTGGCTATTTCCTTACTCAAATGACGCATTCTATTTTCCAGCTTTGCTTGAACTTTTTCGGAAAAGCAGCGGGTAGAGCCCCCCAACTTTGCCTCAGTCGGTATCACGTTGAAAGTGTCTCCGGCCTGAAATTTAGTTACCGATAAGACCGCGGGTTCTTGAGGATTTATCTCCTTTGCGACAATATTCTGAAAGGCTTCAATTATTTTTGTGCCAATTTGAATAGGATCTGTTGCGAGATGCGGCATTGCCGCATGCCCGCCTTTTCCCTGTATAGTTAATTGAAAGACATCAAAAGCGGCCATCATCGGACCCGGTTTTATCGCAAAGCAGCCGACAGGAATGCCAGGAATATTATGCATACCGAAGATAGAGTTCACGGGAAATCGCTCGAACAATCCTTCTTCAATCATCGCTTTACCGCCACCCTCATTTTCCTCTGCAGGTTGAAATATGAAGTGGACAGTTCCCGAGAATTTCCCGTGCTTTGATAAATACTGTGCTGCTCCGAGAAGCATTGTTGTGTGTCCGTCGTGCCCACAAGCGTGCATTTTCCCTGGGTTTTTCGACTTATGGCTGAAATCGTTTCCCTCTTGGATTGGCAACGCATCCAAATCTGCTCGCAGACCTACCGCCAGGTTACCGCTGCCTCTTCTTAGGGTTCCTACAACACCCGTTCCTGCAATATTTTCCTGAACATCTATATTGAATTCTCTGAGTTTTTCGGCTACGAACTTGGCTGTTTGGTGCTCTTCAAAAGCAAGTTCGGGGTTAGAGTGAAGATCTCTGCGCCACTCGATGAGCGTTCCCTCGACTTCTTCGATCTCTTTGAAGATTTTCATCTTTCGCAACTCTACCTCCAGTCTTTCAGAATTTTCCAGATAGCCTCGACATGTCGCTCGTAAACGCCCAGTCGTCTTAGCTCCTGGATTATAAGCATAATATACTCTCGGTTCGCTCCGCTAGGTCCTTGTGCTAGGGCTACTTGTCTTGCGATAGACTGCACTGAGTCTGCCTCTGAATAATACTGATTATTTGGCCCAGCAACATAGGTCAAGCATTCAAAGGAGTATCCTAAAGAAGATGTCGCAATTGTCTCCATTCTTTCGTAGCCGTTTCGTTCCCTTGCGTCAAGCTTCTGGAGGATTTCACTCGCACCGAGTTTCGAAAGATTGTAAGCGATTCCCCAACACCTGCTGTTTTTTTTTCGAATTATAGTAGCCACTCGGCCGGGCATGGAGACTGTTCCTCTGTGGTCTGAAGACTCCTGCCAGAATCGTCTCTCCCAGCCTTTTATGAAACATGTTTTTTTCCTTTTGTAGGAAAATCCCGGATCCCACATAATTGACCCATAGCCAAAAATCCATATTCCGCTCATTTTGAGGTAGATCTTAGATTTGTATGTTCGATGTAAGCTAACACATCGAGAATGCCGTTTTTATCGTAATCGCCGCAGGTATACTTGGCTTTGGCTTTAAGTCTTGAGTCAGCGTTCCCCATCGCAAACCCATGGTGGCTCGCAGAAATCATCGGAAGATCGTTTAGCTCATCTCCGACGCAGCAAACCTGATTTTCTTTTAGGTTCAGCTTCAGTAATAGTTCTTTAATACCCGTCCATTTATCCACCCGCTTTGGAGTGATCTCGCAGTAATAGTTCGGTTTCTCATAAGCTGGAACCGAAACGGTATTGTATTTATGAGGAAACCTCTGGTTCAAAGCCTTCGAGAACTCCTCAAGATCCTCCTTTCTCCCTATAAGTCCTGCTACAAGAACTTCTTCGGTCTCTGAAAATAAATCTGAGATTTCTGAGACTGCTTTGTTATCTTCGTAATGCTTTTTGGTTACCTCGTTACAAAAAGATGTACGGTCGATTAAAAAATCAGGCCCACCTTTTTCCGCTGAGTCTCGTTGTGCAAATATTGTCACACCGGTTTTCCTCGCGATCTCTGCTACGGGTTTGACCGCGAAGGTCTCAGATTTAAAAGTTTCTCCGAGCGGCGTTTTTATAAGCGCGCCACCATTGCATATAACCCACGGCTCGAAACCTAGATTATCTATTAGATTTCGGGTTGTTCTATATCTTCGTCCTGTGGCAATAGTTATTTTGACTAAGCCTGCTGCATGCAGGGCATTTAAGCCTTTCTTAGTTTCCTCAAGAATTTGATTGTTGGGAAGTGAGAGCGTCCCATCTAAATCCAGCGCTAGTAGTCTAATCATAATCTAGTCCCTAATTTCCAAGGCGATATCTGAGTTTAAGGATTAAAGAGTCAGTTTTTCTATTGCTCCAAGTATCTCTTAGTAAACCGCTCAAATGCCTTTCCGGATGGCTGGGCAAATCGGCGTCTCGGGTGTAGACGACGAAGAGATCCGATAACGGCGCTATCTCCCATCGGTATCTTGCTTGAAAAATAAGTTTGCTAATAGAAAAATCTCTTTCCCCTGATGCGCTATTTGAATCCGATAGAAGCTCGCCAGCTGTTAAAGGAGTTATCCAGCGCTTGCTTTCATGAGCCTTAATTCCAACCCATTGAGCACTGACCTGAAATTGCTGCTTTGGCGACGGAACGTAAACAATTTCTAATTTTGGTTCCCAACTCCGAGCATTAAAAGTCGTCAGGTTCCTCTCAGATTCATGCAAAAGCCAGCCGATTCGTTTTTTATGACTTACACTTAATTCGGTGGAAAAGTTTGGTATCGGTTGCCAGCTAATTTCGTATTCAAGCCCTTTCGAGTTACCCCCAATCTGCTCTCCTTCATATGATACTGAAAGCTCATGATTTAACTTGCGAGATTTGTCTGACTGAAAGGATAGGCCTGATTTTAAACGGTCTTTTATTTTGTATATCCCGTTTCCTCTTGCATTCAAATCGTCCCATCTCGCTGGAAGATAGGCAAGGTTGGCTTTGAAAGCATGGTTTTTTATAAATTCAAAACGCACTTTTGAATAAAGTCCTTTTCTAACCGTAATATCATCTCCGTTGAATTCCAGTCGGGCACCTAATTCTAATTTGCTTGACTTTAAGTTCTTTAGCCCTGAGTTTGTCAATGTAAATTTATAATTTGTCCCATAGGTGTCGTTTCTTCGAAGGAATCCAAAATCGTTTACATCGAAATTTGAGTCAAAGTAATCTAATCCCAGATCATGCCGCAAACCCTTTCTCGGGGTATACCGAAAATCGAGGTAGCTCCCAAAGCCGTTTGAAGATTCCTTATCACTTATGAGGACTTGACCA